>JALYTU010000269.1 GCA_030854125.1 Actinomycetota bacterium
TGCCGGGGCCCTTGCCCTTGGCGAACGCCCAGGCGGCGAGAGCACGCAGCGCGATCTCGGCCCGGTCCGGCCGGCCCTGCCCGCGGGGTCCGTCGCCGTGACGTTCGTGATCGTGGTGGTCGTGATGGTGGTCGGGATCGTGGCGGCGGCCCCGGGGGGCGCAGGCGCCAGGCCCGGCCCAGTCATGTGCAAATGAATTGCCAGTCATAAATGTGATTCCTTCTCGTTGATCTATAGCGATGGGTTAACGATATATCGCAAACAGATCGTTGTCAAGTAGTCGGCGCGCACGTCGACAGCGTGTGTTCCCAGAGCCGAGCGCTAAACCCGGAACGCCCCACCCCTCCCGGCGGGGCCGCGACGGAGTGTGGAAGGGTGCGGTGGGGCTTCGGTGGGCGTTGGCCGCGGGCGGCGTCAGTCGCCGGAGGAACCGCCGCCGGAGCCGCGCTTGCGCAGCCAGTCGGCCACCTGCTGGCTGGCGTCCCCGACCTGGCTGCCCAGGTTGGTGACGTTCTCGCCGAACTCGCGAAACAGGGCGCGGAAGCGCTCGGCGTAGAACTCCATCGCCTCGCCGGCCTCCTCACGGACGTTGGTCTCGTCGCCGCGGCGGCGGTACTCGCCGCGCTGGATGCGGTCGTACTCGCCGCTCTGCACCCAGCGCATCACCTCCGAGACGCGTCTGACCGCGTAGGAGTGGGTGGCGCCGATCTCCAGAAAGAAGCGGCGCACGCGATCGTGGGAGTCTTCCCAGTTCTCGTACTCCATCGCCTGGGACATGAAGGCGTCGAGATCCAGGCTCGGGGCGGGCATGCCGCTGGCGACGACCATCAGTGTGCGGCACACGATCCGCGGATCGCGCACGGCCAGCGTGGCCGCTCGGTCACAGCTCAGCTCGGCGGCTCGCATCCACTCCAGCAGCACCGCGCGCACCGCGCGCAGCGGCATCCCGATCAGCCCCGGCAGGTTGACGCCCCGGAGCAGGATGTCCAGCGCGGTCATGTAGAGGACATGGTCAGAGAGGATGTGGCCGAGCTCGTGGGCGAGGACGACCCGCTGCTCACCGGGGCCCAACAGGGTCAGCAGAGCCGAATCCATGACCACGATCGGGTCCTGGGATCCGATCGTGCGCGCGTTGATCTCCAGCTGGCCCGAGACGTAGAGGTCGGGCACGGAATCCATGTCCAGGATCCGCGCCACCCCGTGATGGGAGGTCCACAGCTCCGGCAGCTGGCGGTCGGACACCTTGACCGAGTTACCGAGGTAGAACTGGCGCAGGGCGCGCTCGTAGCGGAACTCGACGAGCTTGCGCACGACTGTGTCGAGCATCGGGACCGCCTTCAGCGCGGCGGTGGCCGCCCGGTCGGCCGGGTGCTCGTAGGCCTTGGAGGAGATCTCCGGGTACGGCTCAATCGCTTCGGGGAGGTTGTCCGTCATCGGCTTACGCGCAGCCTACTCCCGGGGACCGGGGTTTGGCGACAATAGGAAGCGCGATGGCGGCGATCCGGGCCACTGACAGCTTCGCGGCGACCGTCGCCGAGGCCGAGCGCTGCTGGTACGACACAGCGCGCTGGCCACGATGGGTCGATGGACTGGACGAGGTCACCGCGGTCAGCGAGCCGTGGCCGGAGGCGGGTGCGGCGGTGCATTGGGTCTCGGGCCCCGCCGGCCGGGGCGAGGTGACCGAGCGCGTGATCGCCCGCGAGGCGCTGCGCGGCCAGACCCTGGCGGTCAGCGACGCGAGCCTGGAGGGCGAGCAGAGCGTGCGCTTCTCACCCGACGGCGATCGCGTCGAGGTGACGCTGACGCTCGACTACCGGCTGCGTCGCCGCTCGCCGTTGATGGCGGTGGTCGATCGCCTGTTCATCCGCCGCCCGATGCAGGCGTCCCTGCAGGCGACCGTGTCGCGCTTCGGCGCCGAGCTCGAGGCGACCACCGTGCGGCCGCCGTAACCGCCCCCTAAACTCGACACCGCGCGCCCGCTCCGCTGCCGCCCGCGGTGCGCGCATCGCCCCCGACCGATCGAGAGAGCCATGTTCGTCTTCACCGCCGCCGTGGTCGGCGCCGGCACGATGGGGGGCGAGATCGCCCAGACAATCGCCGCCGCCGACATCCCCGTCGTGCTCAAGGACGTCGACCAGAGTCTTGTGCAGAAGGGTCTGGAGCAGGCCCGGTCGATCTGGCAAGCGCGGGTCGACGCCGGCAAGCTGGATCCGGTCGAGCGCGACCGCCAGCTCGGTCTGATCACGGGCACGACCGGCTACGAGGGGTTCGGGAACGTCGACTTCGTGATCGAGGCGGTCCCCGAGCGGATGGAGATCAAGCAGGCCGTGTTCTCCGAGCTGGACGAGGTGACCCCCGGGCACGCGATCCTCGCCTCCAACACCTCCTCGCTGTCGATCACCGAGATCGGTGAGGCCACCGGTCGCCCGGACCGGGTGGTCGGCTTCCACTACTTCTACCCGGCCTCGCTGATGCGCGTGATCGAGATCGTCGAGGGCCAGGACACCTCAGTGGAGACCGCACAGACGGCGGTCAACTTCGCCTCGGCGATTCGCAAGCTGCCGATTCGCTGCGGGGAGGCGCCCGGGTTCGTAGTCAATCGGATCCTCAACGCGGCGGTCTCGGAGCTGTGGCGCTACCAGGCTGAGACGGGCATCTCGATCCCCGAGCTGGACCGGGCGGTCACCGAGGCCAAGGCCGCGCCGATCGGGCCCTTCTACCTCACCGACCTGCTCGGCCTGGACACCGTCCTGTACGTCGCCGAGCAACTGCACGAGGCCTACGGCGATCGCTTCTTCGTCCATCCCGAGCTGCAGGCGCTCGTCGCCGCGGGCGACCTCGGCGCCAAGACCGGAAAGGGCTTCTATGAGCACTCCCGCTGAGACCACGCTGCACGGCGACGAGCTGCGGGATCGCTTCACCCTCCGGGCCCTGGTCGAGGCCTGCCTGGTGCTCGACGAGGGCGAGGCCGCGCTGAAGGACATCGATCTCGGGATGATGGCCGGTGCCGGGATCACGCCGCCGCCGTTTCAGCGCGCCGACCAGACGGGCCTCGACGTCGTGCTGGACAAGCTACAGACGGCCTCCGAGCGCTGGGGTGAGGCGTATCGGCCCCCGGCGATTCTGCGGCGGCTGGTCATCTCCGGCCGGCTCGGGGTCAAGTCCGGGCAGGGCTTCTATCCCTACGCCCGCCCCGATGCCGGCTGGGCCGAGCGCCCGGTCAAGCTCGAGACCCGGGGCGAGATCGCGATCGCCTGGCTGGATCGCCCGCCGGCCAATTCGCTATCCCCGGAGATGATCGCGGTGCTGCGCGAGGCGTGGAAGACGGTCAGCGCTGCGGGCACGGTGCGCGCGCTCGTGTTCGCCTCGGCCAACCCGATGCTGTTCTGCGCCGGGGCCGATATCAAGGCCTTCACCAGCATGGACGAGCGCGCGGGCCGCGAGTTGTTGGACGCGGCCCACGGGCTTCTGCGCGACATGGAGCGCTCGCGGATCGTCACCATCGCCGCGGTCAACGCGCTGGCCTTCGGCGGCGGCTGCGAGTTGGCCATGGCCTGCGACTTCCGGATCGCAGCCGAGTCGGCGAGCTTCGGGCAGCCGGAGATCAACCTGGGAATCATCCCCGGCTTTGGCGGCACCCAGCGGCTGCCCCGGCTCGTCGGGACCGGCAAGGCGCTGGAGCTCAACCTGACCGGCGAGCCGATCGGGGCGGTCGAGGCCTTCGAGTACGGCCTCGCCACCCGAGTGGTGCCCGACCACGAGCTGCTCGACACGGCGCTGGCTTGGGCGCGCAAGCTCGCCGGCCAAGCACCCCTGGCGATCGAGCAGGTCAAGCGGGTGGCCGGTCACGGCGATCTCGACGCCGGCATCGCCGCCGAGAAGGACGGCTTCGCCAGCGTGTTCGCCTCCGAGGATGCCCGCGAGGGGATCGGCGCCTTTTTACAGAAGCGCACCGCGCGGTTCCGCGGCCGGTGAGCGTGCCGGGCACCGCCACGACCGCCACCCGGCTGGCGGAGATGATTGCCGCCGCGGACTCGGTCGTCGCGCTGACCGGGGCCGGGATCTCGGTCCCATCCGGGATCCCGGACTTCCGCACGCCTCAGACCGGGCTGTGGGCGAACGTCGACCCGATGGAGGTCGCGCACATCGACATCTTTCGCCGTGACCCCGAGCGCTTCTGGCACTTCTACGGCGACCGCTTCCAGAGCCTGCAGGACAAGCGCCCCAACGCCGCCCACGCGGCGTTGGCGACGCTCGAGCGTGCCGGCCGTCTCGACGCCGTGATCACCCAGAACATCGATCGCCTGCACGCCAAGGCCGGCACGCAGGAGCTGATCGAGGTCCACGGAACGATCGATCACTCATCCTGCCTGCACTGCGGGGAGCGCCACCCCCTGGTCCGGGTGCGCGCCCGCCAGCACGCCGACGAGCACGGGGTGCCGCGCTGTGACTGCGGCCGGCCGCTCAAGCCCGACGTCGTCCTGTTCGGCGAGCACCTGCCCGAGGCGGCGCTGCGTCGCGCCGAGACCCTGGCCGCGGGGGCCGACCTGCTGCTGTGCGTCGGCTCCTCGCTGGAGGTCTATCCGGTGGCCCAGCTGCCACTCGTTACCCTGAGCGCCGGCGGCGAGATCGCGATCATCACCCAAGGGCGCACGCCGCACGATGCCCACGCAGCGGTGCGCTGCTCGGGCGATGTCGTCACCGAACTGGGCGCGGTCATCGATGCGCTCGGGCTGGCCCCCGACCGTTGATCAGTCTGCGGCGTCAGGCGTTGGCCACGGCACGGGCGCGCAGGGCGGACTCGATGCGGTCGAGCGTGCTCGTGACGGTCTCGATCTGCGCCGCGGTTAGCGGACCGCCCAGCGCGGTCTGCGCGGTCGCGCCGACGGCGTCTCGGGCCTCGCGCAGCGCGGCGAGACGGTCAGCGAGTCCGCGGGTGCCCTCGGCGGCCAGCTCGGCCA
>JALYTU010000270.1 GCA_030854125.1 Actinomycetota bacterium
GGAGTACGTCGACGGCGGCGTCTGGAGCCCGACCAACCTCGATGCCGCTCCGGCCGGGCGTGACACCCACGTTCTCTGCCTGAACCCGACCGCGAGTCTGACCTCGACGCAGACGCTGCTGGCGGTGGTCCGCAATGTCTCGCGTTCGGCGGTCTCCCTGGAGGGGCTCGCACTGCGGCGCCGAGGCGCGGCGGTGCGCACCGTCGCGCCCAACGCCGAGTGTGCCGCCGCGATGGGGGCGAACTTCATGGATTCAGAGCCGCGCACCCGCGTGCTCTCGGCCGGTTACCGCCAGGGGTTGCTGGTCGCCGCCGACGGCGCGCGCTGAGCGCGCGCCGCCCGTCCTGCACCCTGCGCTGATCCTAGGGCGCGCGCACGACCTCGCGCGGGTCGATCTCGGCAGCGTCGAGTGTGGCCAGCGCGTCGCGCCTGCGCACCGCGTTGGAGAGAGCCCGCACGTACGCGCTGGCCCCGGCCTCCAGGATGTCGGTCGACACACCCTGGCCCGAGCCCGACACGCCGCCGACTTCGAGCACCACGGAGGTCTCCCCGAGCGCGTCCTGACCGCCGGTCACCGCATCGACCCGGAACTCGCGCAGCTTGGCGTCCACGTCAGTCGCGGCGTTGATGGCGTGGAAGATGGCATCCACCGGACCGTCGCCGGTGAACGTGCCGGTCAGCTCCTCGCCGCCGGGACCGCGTAGGCCGACGGTGGCGTGAGGCGGGCGGCGCGAGGATGCCTCGACGTCGAACCATTCCAGCGTGTAGCCGGGGACCGCCTCGCGCAGCTCATCGGTGACCAGCGCCTCGAGGTCCATCGCGGTGACCTGCTTCTTCTTGTCCGCGATCTCCTTGAAGCGCTTGAACGCGGTGACCAGCGACTGGCCCGACAGCTCGAAGCCGAGTTCAGACAGCGCCTGCTGCAACGCATGGCGGCCCGAGTGCTTGCCGAGCACGATCGAATTGGCCTCCAAGCCCACCGTAGTGGCATCCATGATCTCGTAGGTGGTGCGCTCCTTGAGCACACCGTCCTGATGAATCCCGGACTCGTGGGCGAAGGCGTTGCGGCCGACGATCGCCTTGTTGGGCTGAACCGGATAGCCGGTCAGGCGCGACACCATCCGCGACGTCCGCGAGATCTCGCGGGTGACCGCGCCAGTGTGCAGGCCGACCGCCGCTGCGCGGGTGTGCAGGAGCATGACGATCTCCTCCAGCGAGGCGTTGCCGGCCCGTTCCCCGATGCCGTTGATCGCACACTCGACCTGACGGGCGCCGGCCCGCAGGCCCGCCAACGAGTTGGCCACCGCGAGGCCGAGGTCGTCGTGGCAGTGGACCGACAGCACGACGTCACGGAGATCGGGGACCCGCGCGTACAGCGCGGTCAGGAAGTCGGCGTACTCGTGCGGGATCGCGTAGCCAACGGTGTCGGGGATGTTGATCGTGGTCGCGCCCTCATCGATCGCGATCTGACACACCTCGGCGGTGAACTCGAGGTCTGCCCGGGTGGCGTCCATGGGCGAGAACTCGACGTCCTCGACGTACTGGCGGGCGTGCGCGACCGCCGCGCGCGCCTGACCCTTGACATCCTCTCGGGTGCTCTGCAGCTGGTGCTCGATGTGGATGTCCGAGGTCGAGATGAAGGTGTGGATCCGCGGGCGCTCGGCGTCGCGCACGGCGCCCCAGGCCGCGTCGATGTCCCCCACGTGCGTCCGGGCCAGGCCCGCGATCACCGGTGGATGGGCGGCGCCGAAATCACTCCGTGCGATCGCCTGCACGGCCTCGAAATCACCCGGGGAGGTGATCGGGAAGCCGGCTTCGATCACGTCCACGCCGAGCCGCGCCAGCTGCTGCGCGATCTCCAGCTTCTCCGACGTGTTCAGCGAGATCCCGGGCGACTGTTCCCCGTCACGCAGGGTGGTGTCGAAGATCAGTACTCGGTTGGGATCGTCAGGCTTGGTCATGGCGTCTCGTACTCCTTGGTCTCGATCTGGGCACTTCTCCGGGCTGAGTTTGCGGCTACGTGCGGCCGCCGGCGCGCTATTCCCCCCGAGGGGGGAGGAGGAGAAGTCGCAGGTCGAGGCGAGACGCCATCGCCGGCAAGCCTAGCAACCGACGGGCAACCGGCGTGTGGTCAGCCGGCGTAGAGGGCGTCGATCTCGGTCTGGTACTTGGCCGCGATCGGCTTGCGCCGGAGCTTCATTGTCGGGGTGAGCTCATCTCCGGCCGGTGGCCAATCGACTCCGAGCACGGTGTAGCGCTTGATCTGCTCGACGCGAGAGAGACGTTGGTTGGCGCGGTCCACGCCCGCCTGGATCTCGGCCAACACGTCGGGCGAGGCCACCATCGCCGCCGGCGACGCATCGTCAAGGCCGCACTCGCGGGCGAAGGCGGCGCTGGCGTCGGGATCGAGCACGAGCAGGGCGACGTTGTAGGGACGGCGGTCACCGATGCAGATCGCCTGGCCGACGAGCGAACTGCCGGCTTTGAGGTGCTGCTCGATGTTCGCCGGAGACATGTTCTTGCCCGCGGCGTTGATGATCAGCTCCTTCTTGCGATCCACGATCCGCAAGGCGCCGTCCGCATCCAGGGTGCCGATGTCCCCAGTGGCCAGCCAGCCGTCGGCGTCGATCGTCTCAGCCGACATCTCGGGCTGGTTGCGATAGCCGGCCATCACGATGCCACCGCGAACGAGCACCTCCCCGTCCGCGGCCAGGCGCAGCTCGACGCCGGGCAGGGGCCGTCCCACCGTCCCGTAGCGGGGGGCGTCCGGGCCGACCAGGGTGGCCACGCAGGACAGCTCGGACATCCCCCACACCTCGCAGATCGGGATCCCGATCGCCGCGAAGAAGTGGAACATCTCGACCGGGGCCGGAGCGGCTCCGATGATGTAGAGCTCGCAGCGGTCAAAGCCCAGACCGGCGCGCAGCGGCGCGAACACCATCCGGTCGGCATCTGACCAGGAGACGGCCAGCTCGTCGGGGACCGATTCCCCGGCCTGTTCGAGCGCGACCTTGCGGTGCCCGAGCGCGATCGCCTCGGTCATCGCGGTGCGACGGTTGGCGTCGGGCTCGCCGGCGATCCCCCCCTCCAGTGCGGCCTGCAGCTTCTCCCACACGCGGGGAACCGCGCCGAATCGCGTCGGCCGCGCGTCGAGGACGTGGGCGAACAGCTGAGCGGGATCGGGGCAGGTGGTGATCGTCGGCCCCCACACCATCTGCGCGTAGTGATTCATGCCGCGGTCGGCGATGTGCGCGTTGGGCAGGAACGAGACCACCGCACCTCCGCCGGTCCGCCAGCGGGTGGCGTCGTCCAGGCCCCGGCACTGGGCCAGCTGGTTGGCGTGGGTGAGCTGGACTCCCTTGGGCGGCCCGGTCGTGCCCGAGGTGTAGACCAGGGTCAGCAGGTCGTCGCCGGCGACCGATCGCCAGGTCGCCTCGAAGTCGAAGTCCGACGCAGCCGCACCCCGGGCCTCGAGCTCGTCGAGGGTGAGTGCTTGGGGAGCCTCGGCGTCGAGCAGGATCGTGTGGCGGACCGTGCCGGTCCGGGCGGCGGCGGCCATCCGCGGCGCGAAGGCGGCCTCGACGATCACCACCGCACAGCCCGCGTCATGCAGCAGGTAGGCGATCTGCTCCTCCGAGGAGGTGTTGTAGATCGAGAACGCCGCCGCGCCGAGATGCATCGCGGCGGTGTCGAGCAGGTGGAACTCCGGCCGATTGGTGAGCATGAAGCCGACCGTGTCGCCGCGGCCGACGCTGAGGGCATGCAATCCGGCGGCCAGCCGCGCCACCCGGTCGCGGTATTCACCAAAGGTGATCGAGACCGCGTCACCGAGCGTCCGCAGGGCGACGTCGCCGGCCTGCGCGGCGGCGGTCACCTGGAAGGCCTCGCACATCGTGCGGGCATCGAGCGCGGGGGGCCGGATGCGGTCCCCGGCGGGAAGCGATGCGATGCCGGTCATGACGGCGCAAGGTCTACCACGTTGCCGGCGTAGCACGGGACAATTACGCTGGCTCGGGTGCCTGCCACGCCCGCCCAGCTCTACCACTCCGACCTGCGCTACTACGAGGAGCGCGCCGGTGGCCTCCTTGCGTCGGCCCGCGACGGCACCCCGGCCGCGGTCGCGGCCTTCACCGGTGCCGGCGCGCCCCTGACCGAGACCGGAGCCCGCTTGGCTCTGGCCGCCGAGCATGGCCTGGACTCGTGGCCGGCCCTGACCCGGGCGGTCACCGGCATGGCCGATCACCCACCGCCGTTCGCCCGCGCCTACCGCGCGCTCGAGGCACGGGACCAGGATGCCCTGGCGGGACTGCTTGACGAGACCCCCGGCCTGGTCCGGACCCGCGGAACCAACGGCAACGATCTGCTCGGCATGGCCGGCGCCACCGGCGATGTGCGGTTGACCGACCTGCTGCTCGCCCGCGGCGCCGATGCGGCGGCCGCCAACCTGCACGGGTGGACGGCCCTTCACCAGGCGGCCTACAGCAACCGGCCTGACCTGATCACCCGGCTGATTGGCGCCGGCGCTCCGCTCACCGCCTCGGCCCGGGGCGACGGTGGGACACCGTTGGTCGTCGCCCTCTTCTGGGGCCACCGTGAGGCGGCCGAACTGTTGGCCGGCCACGACACCGCCCCGGGCAACCTCCGCGTCGCGGCCGGGCTCGGCGATGCCACTCTGCTCGGCACCCTGATCGGCTCCGACGGACAGCCGACCGCGGCCGGGGTCGCTCACCGTGACTATTATCGCCCGCACAGCGGCCTGCCGGAGTGGCGGCCGGAAGACGATCCTCAGCAGGCCCTGGATGAGGCCCTCGCCTGGGCCGCACGCAGCGACCGCACCAGCGTGCTGACGATCCTCGCCGCGCACGGCGCCGACCTCGAAGCCGACGTCTATCGCGGCACCGCCCTGGCCTGGGCTGCGGCATGCGGACGGACGGACGCGATCCAGGCGCTGGTCGCGCTT
>JALYTU010000271.1 GCA_030854125.1 Actinomycetota bacterium
GATCTGGATGAACCTACTACCAGCGCTCGTGGTCACGTTCCACTTCCTGGATCGCCGCCGCGCTGGTGTGAGCACCGGGTACTCGCCGCCAACGCCCGGACATCCGTCGCGTCTCAGCTCCGCGCCCTCCCGACAACACGGACAAGCATGACGCTGGTCCCTAGTACGGGAGCTGAGCAGTCACTGCGGTGAGCTCACGCAGCAAGGCGTCGATACCCGACAACTCGTGAACCTCGCGTTGCCGGCCGGCTCCTCCGCCAGCGGCGACAAGTGCGGGGATAAACGCGAGCTCGTCCTCGCAATCGAGCTCGCGTGCGTAGGGCTGCACGTGGTCAAGCGCTTCCGCGAGTACGTCCTCGAACGGATGCAGATGCCCGTCTGCATCGGGCAGCTCCGCGTTGATGCCGTAGCGCGCGGCGCGGAACATCCCCTCCTCCAGCAGTTCGCTGGCCAATTCTTCGGGCGCGTCGTCCTCGGCCGCCGCGCGGGCGAGACAATGGGCGAAGGCAACGAGCGCCCCGGCGTCGCGCAGGCAACCCTGCGCGTCCAGCGCGCGGATCTCGACAGTTCCGAGCTTTGGGTGCGGACGCAACTTCCACCAGAACCACGTGTAATCCTCGACGCCTGCGGCCCGCGTCAGCAGCCCCGCCGTGCGTTGAAAGTCATCGAAGTCGCGCATCGCCCGAGGAACCCCAGAGCGAGGCCAGCTTCTGATCGTGACATCGCGGGCGGAGGCCAGCCCGGTATCGCGACCATGCCGAAACGGGGAGTTCGCCGCCAGGGCCTGCAGAAGGAGCAGGCGCACGCGGATCGCGTTGAACGCCTTGATTGCGGTCTCGGGATCAGGCATGCCCACGTGCACATGAAGCCCGGCGACCGGCGTCGCGATCGCGTCTCCCAGCAGGTGCTGAATGCGCTCGTAGCGTTCCTTGTCTGAGATTTCTGCTTCGTCTTCGGTCGCGGTCGGGTGGGTCCCGGCTCCGAGCAGGCCGACACCGGTCTCGAGAACCGCGGCTCGCCGACGCGCAAGCTGGCCGATGGCGTCGCGAGAGCATGAGCACACGTCGCTGACGAACTCGATCATTCCGGCGTGCAGCTCGCGTTCGATCCCGCCCATTGTCGACCCAAGCCGGTCAACTACCGCACCGGAGCTGTTGACCATCCGGCCGCTGACCGCGTCGACCAGAAACAGCTCCTCCTCAGCTCCCAGAGAGAACGGATCGCCCGTTCCAAACGTATGATCAGGGGCCTTCCGGCTGGGCATGACGCTAGATCTTCGCCGACAGAGGCCATGCGAGGAGCGCGAGCGGCGCGAGATCGCTCCTGGCCGCGCGCTGACGATCGTGGGCGCTGGTGCCCATAACCGTCTCCAGTCATGACCGATCCGAGTGGATCAGCGGTTCCAGCTCCGCGGCAGCCGCTGAGTGCGCTTTAGCCCGGCGGCAGCTTTTGGACGAAAGCGCTGAGCTTTCGCGCAGCGTCATCTCTGAGGACGGGTCCGTGACCGAAGCCAACGATGGCCGGCGCCAGGTGAGAAATCTTGCGCTCAGACTCCCTGTTTCTTGCCGGGTCGGGCGCAAACAGATCGGGAGGCTGACGCAGGCCCGGAACCGGCGCAGGGAGCCTGAGGCTGGAGAAGACGTCACCGCAGATCAGAATGCGATCTGCTTCCCGCCAGAACGCGACGTGGCCGGGGAATGACCTGGCGTGTCGAGGACCACGAAACCAGCAGTTAGCCGCGGCAGCTGCCAGACGCCGTCAGCGATTTCGTTCATGCTGCGACCCTATACGCGTGAGCTCTGCCCGGGAGCGGCGCCGCCCACCGGGAGAGAGCAGCACTGCCGTGGGGTGTCAAACCGTCCGCGACACTTCCTGTCGTTGTGTATGCAGCAGTGCGCTTAGGAGTCGAGCAGGCGGTCAGCGAGCCAGGACTCGATACCGCGAAGTGCTGCGGCGGCCATCTCGGTTGGGTGCGACGTGAAGCCGTGGGGGGACTGGGGGTAGACCCGCACATCTACGTCACCGCCCGCCGCTGATAGCCGCGCGGCCATCATCAGATTGTCGTCCAGCAGGACGTCCAGGCTGCCGACGATGAGCAGCGCAGGCGGGAGACCGCGGAGGTCTCCGTAGAAAGGTGAGATGTCGGGCTTGGTGCGGTCGGCCGCGCGGCCGGCGTAGGCGTGGATGAAGAACTCGTCGGCCAGGAGTCGGCTCGCTGGTGTCTGCCCGCTCATGTCGTAGGTTCCGTACTGCAGTGCAGCACCAACCAACGAGTCGACCACGCCCCGATCGCGCAGGCGCAGCAGCGTCGTCATGGCGAGCGTCGCTCCTGCCGACACGCCGCCGATCGCCAGCCGCTTTGTTCCGAATTTGGCCTGCGCTTGGTCCAACAGCCACAGTGCGGCCGTTTCGCAGTCCTCGGGTGCTGCTGGCCATGGATGCTCTGGAGCGAGGCGGTACTCGACGCTGACGACCGCGATTCTGAGGGTCTCGGCAAGGCGCCGGTTATACGTATCTCCCCGTCCCGCCTGCCCCATGTAGAACCCGCCGCCGTGGATGTCCAGGTAGACCCCTCGTGGCCCGTCGCTCTGAGGGGCGAAGACTCTCACCCGCACCCGCCGGCCGGCGGCTTGGACGAGGCGCTCGGCCGGTGGCGGCCCTGGCGTTGGTGTGACCGTCTGCCCGGCCCGCGCTTTCTTCAGCCCCTCAGGCGTGCTCGGGTCAGGCAGGAGCTCGGCACCGCGGGCCGAGCAGTTCAGCACACCGCTCCGACGCTCCCGCAAAACCCCGGCATACTCGGCGACGATGGCTTCCGCCGATCGCCACGTCGAGCCCCACTACGACCGCTGCGCACTGCTGGTCATCGACACGCAGGTCGACTTCACCGAGGGAGGCGCGAGCCCGATTGCCGGCACGGCCGCTGTGGTGCCTGAGATCGTGACGCTGCTCGAAGCGTTTCGCGGTGCGGGACGGCCGATCGTGCACGTCGTGCGGCTGTACGCGGGTGAGGACGTGGATCGGGTGCGACGGACGGTGATCGCCGAAGGTGCGGCGATCGTCGCCCCGGGATCGGCGGGCTCGGAGATCGTGCCCGCGCTGCGACCCGCGGGTGCCGACTCGCTGGACCCCGAGCGGCTGGTCGCTGGGGAGCTACAGGAGCTCGGGCCCAACGAGACCGCGATCTTCAAGCCGCGCTGGAGCGCGTTCCATCGCACCCAGCTCGAGGCGTACCTGATCGAGCGCGGCGTCGACACCGTCGTCGTGGCGGGCTGCAACTTTCCCAACTGCCCGCGGGCGACCGCCTTTGACGCCTCGCAGCGCGACTTTCGCGTCGTGCTCGCCACCGACGCAATTTCGGGAATCCGGGACGGCCACCTGCGGGAAATGGCCGGGATCGGCGTGCTCTCCGAGCCGACCGGTGCGCTTTGTGCCTCAATGGTGGGTTAGTACCCCCAACCCGAAGACGAGGTGATCCTGCTCACCAGAGCCCGAGCACGTCAAGCGGAGCTTGGCCCAGCCCCGGCGGCCCAGGGGGCTGTCCGGCGGCGACGCGCGCGCGGTGCCAAGCGTCAGTAGGTCCCCGAGACGACGTTGACCAGAGGCTCGCCCGACACCCACCGGTGCAGCTGGGCGCTGACCAGGGCCAGAGCCCGGCGGGGGAAGCCGGGCACGTTGCCGGCCACATGCGGCGTGATCAGCACCCCGGGCGCGTGCCACAGAGGGTGATCGGGCGGCAGCGGTTCGGGATCGGTCACGTCGAGAATCACGCGTAGACGTCCGGACTGCAGTTCGGCCAGCAGAGCGTCGGTATCGGCGACCGCGCCGCGAGCCGCGTTGACGAGCATCGCCCCGTCGGACATCGCAGCCAGGAATCGCGCGTCGACCATGCCGCGGGTCTCGTCGGTGAGCGGGACGACGACGATCACCAGATCGGCACAGGGCAGCAGGGCGGGCAGCTCGGAGATCGCACGGACCTCACCGCGGGCGTGACGGGCGACGAGCGTCACCGCGACGTCGAAAGGCTCGAGGCGACGGGCGATCGCGCGGCCCAGATCGCCGGCGCCGACCACGAGTGCACTCAGGCCGGCCAGCTCGCCGGTCGTCCGCGTGGCCCACCGGCCGCGGGGCTGCTCGGCGGCGAAGGCGGGGATCTCGCGAAGAACACCGAGCACAGCGGCCAGGACCCACTCGGCCACCGAGCCGCCGTGGACGCCGTTGGCGTTGCACAGCGTCACGCCGGTGGGCAGGTGGGCCAGGAGACGGTCAACACCGGCCGAGACGGTCTGCACCACCTCCAGGGTGCCAAACTCGGACAGCAGCCCGGGGCGGCGGAAGAGGTCGGGCGGGACGACGAAGCCGACCTCGGCGTGACGCTCGGGAAGCTCGCGGCCGTCCCAGAACACCAGCTCGAGGCCGCCGACGGCGATCAGCTCGGTGGCGTGGCCGGCGACATCGAGCGCGCTGATCCGGGCGGGGAGGCAGGCGAGCGCCACGCTACAGGCGGTTGGCGTAGCTGTCGGCGATGGCGGCCTCCCAGCTCTCGCGGTCGCCGACCCCACTGTGGTCGGCCATGATCTCGGCCCCCGAGGGCAGCTCCTCGCCTGAGGGCCAAGCGTCCGGAGACCACAGTCCGGAGCGCAGAATCGCCTTCGCACAGTGCATGTAGGCCTGCTCGACGGTCACCAGGACCGCCAGCCGGCCCGGCGTGCCCCCGGTCGCCAGGCGATCGAGCAGCGCCGGGTTGCGGCTCAGCTGCGCGGTGCCGTTGACCCGCAGGGTCTCACCGTTGCCCGGAACCAGGAAGAGCATCCCGATGTGGGGGTTCTCGAGCACGTTGTGCAACGAATCGACTCGGCGGTTGCCGCGGGCGTCGGCAAAGGCGAGCCGGCGGTCGTCGAGCACGGCGACAAAGCCGGGCGGGCCGCC
>JALYTU010000272.1 GCA_030854125.1 Actinomycetota bacterium
GATGACCGCGGCGCGGTGCTCGGCGCGCAGGCGCGCGGGAGTCGAGCTGAGCCTGTTCACGCCCGAGGAGGAGCCGCTCGGGATCTTCGGGAGGACCGCGAGCGCCGCGGTCCGCCGGCTGCTCGACGACTGCGGCGTGGCGCTGCACACGAGCAGCTACGCCGTACCTGGTCGCCCCGGATCACTTGACATCACCCCCGGTAAACGCCGGATGAAGGTCGACCGGGTCGTCACCGTGCCCCGCCTGGTCGGCCCTCGCCTGCGCGGCATCCCGTGCGACAGCGACGGGTTCATCGGCACCGACGGCCACGGTCGGGTGCCCGGTCTGGACGGCGTCTTCGCCGCAGGTGACGCAACGACGTTTCCGATCAAGCAGGGAGGGCTGGCCGCCCAGCAGGCCGATGCCGCCGCCGAGGCGATCGCCGCCTCGGTGGGCGTCGATCTTGACCCGCAGCCGTTTCATCCCATCCTGCGCGCCGTGCTATTGACCGGTGGTCGCGAGCGCTACCTACGGGCCGACATCAGCGGCACAGCAGGCGATGACTCGACCATCTCCCACGACGCCTTGTGGTGGCCGCCGGTCAAGCTCGCCGGACGCTACCTCGCTCCCTTCCTCGCAAGCCAGGTCGGCGAGGCCGCCGATGTCATGCGTAGCGATACGCACGCGATCCCCGGCGAGACAACGATGGAAAGGTTGGCCCCGGGCGAGTACCGTAGCCAGACGCTGGCGATCTCATGAGCGATCTAGTCGAGACCTCCCCCGCCACTGGCGCCGGAGCCGATCTCGACGCGGTCGAGACGAGCGAGTGGGTCGAGGCGCTTGACGCGGTTGTTGCTCACGACGGACCCGAACGCGCCCGTCAGATCCTCACGCGCGTGGTCGAGCGCGCGCAACATGCCGGGACCGGGGCGATCGCGAGCCTCAACACCCCGTACGTCAACACCATCCCGCCCGAGCGCGAAGCGCGGCTGCCGGGCGATCCGGCGCTCGAGCGCCGGCTGCGGTCGATCGTGCGCTGGAACGCGATCGCGATGGTGGTGCGCGCCAACAAAGAATCCTCAGAGCTGGGCGGGCACATCGCTACCTACCAGTCGCTCGCCACCCTATACGAGGTCGGCTTCAACCACTTCTGGCACGCGCCGAGCGAAGCTCATGGCGGCGACCTCGTCTACTTCCAGGGCCACTCCTCCCCGGGCAACTATGCTCGCGCGTTCCTGGAGGGTCGCCTCACCGCTGAGCAGCTCGATGGGTTCCGCCGGGAGGTCAGCCGCGACGGGCTGTCCTCCTATCCGCATCCCTGGCTGATGCCCGACTTCTGGCAGTTCCCAACGGTGTCGCTCGGGATCGGACCGATTACCTCGATCTATCAGGCGCGCTTCATGAAGTACCTGCAGGCGCGCGGCATGGCGAATACCGCAGATCGCAAGGTGTGGACCTTCTGCGGCGACGGCGAGATGGACGAGCCCGAGTCGATGGGCGCGATCGGGCTCGCCGGCCGCGAGCAGCTCGACAACCTGATCTGGGTCGTCAACTGCAACCTCCAGCGCCTAGACGGGCCCGTGCGCGGCAACGGCAAGATCATCCAGGACCTCGAAGCGGAGTTCCGCGGCGCGGGCTGGAACGTGATCAAGGTGATCTGGGGGGGGCGCTGGGACCCGCTGCTAGCCGCCGACACAGATGGCGCGCTCGTAAAGGTGATGGAGGACTGCGTCGACGGCGAGTACCAGACCTTCAAATCGCGCGACGGCGCCTACGTGCGCGAGAAGTTCTTCGGACGCGACCCGCGGCTGCTGGAGCGCGTCGAGCACATGTCAGATGAGGACATCTGGCTGCTCAACCGCGGGGGTCTCGACCAGCAGAAGGTGTACGCCGCCTATCACGCGGCCGTCGACCACGAAGGTCAACCAACGGTGATCCTGGCCAAGACCATCAAGGGCTATGGGATGGGAGTCTCGGGCGAGGGCCAGATGATCACCCATCAGGCCAAGAAGATGACCGAGGAGGCGCGTCTGACCTTCCGTGACCGCTTCGAGCTGCCGCTCAGCGACGAACAGGTTCGCAACGCGGAGTACTACAAGCCGTCCGACGATTCCCCCGAGATGCAGTACCTGCGCGAGCGGCGCGCCGCACTCGGCGGATCGCTGCCGGCCCGGCGCCGCAAGGCTGAGCCGCTGCAAGTCCCGGGGCTCGATCTGTTCCAGTCCCAGCTTGACGGCACCGGCGAGCGTGAGATCTCGACCACGATGGCGTTCGTTCGCGTGCTGGCTGCGCTGCTTCGCGACAAGGCGATCGCCGACCACATCGTCCCGATCGTGCCCGACGAGTCGCGCACGTTCGGGATGGAGGGAATGTTCCGCCAACTCGGGATCTACTCACCGGTCGGCCAGCTCTACCAGCCCCAGGATTCAAAGCAGCTGTCCTTCTACAAGGAGGACCAGCACGGCCAGATCCTCGAGGAGGGAATCACCGAAGCGGGCTCGATCTCCTCGTTTATCGCCGCCGGCACCTCCTACAGCACCCATGCCGTCCAGATGGTGCCGTTCTACGCCTACTACTCAATGTTCGGCTACCAGCGGGTGGGCGATCTTGTGTGGGCCGCGGGCGACTGCCGCACGCGCGGGTTCATGCTCGGCGGCACCGCCGGGCGGACGACCTTGAACGGCGAGGGCCTGCAGCACGAGGACGGTCACAGCCACGTGCTGTTCTCGGTGGTGCCCAACTGCCGCGCCTATGACCCCACGTTCGGCTACGAGGTCGCGGTGATCGTTCAGGACGGCCTGCGCCGGATGCTGGTCGAACAGGAGGACGCCTTCTACTACATCACGCTGATGAACGAGAACTACCCGCATCCGGCGATGCCGTCGGGAGCGCAAGAGGGAATTCTGCGCGGCATCTACCTGCTGCGGGAAGGCAAGCGCTCGCGCAAGCCGCGCGTCCAGTTGCTCGGTTCGGGCACGATTCTGCGTGAGGTGATCGCTGCGGCAGATCTGCTCGCCTCCGATTGGGCCGTCGAGGCGGACGTGTGGAGCGTGACCTCGTTCACCGAGCTGCGCCGTGACGGGATCGACGTCGAGCGCTGGAACATGTTGCACCCGAAGGCTGTCGAGCCCAGGCGGGCGTACGTGAGCGAGGCCCTAGCCGGTCGCCGCGGGCCGGTGATCGCCTCAACCGATTACCTGCGCGCGTTCGCCGACCAGATCCGCCAGTGGGTGCCTGCGTCTTACCGCGTGCTGGGGACCGATGGCTTCGGCCGCAGCGACTATCGCCGGGCGCTGCGGCGGTTCTTCGAGATTGACCGCCACTACGTGACGGTGGCAGCGCTCAAGGAGCTCGCGGACACCGGCGAGCTCGACCAGACCCGCGTGCAGGAGGCGATCGAGCGCTACGAGATCGATCCCGAGGCCCCGATGCCGACAACGGTATGACCGTCCAGCCTTCATCGCCAGGCCTCCTGATGCCAGGTCGACGTCGCACCAAGCCCTCAAGGTTCTCGCCCGGAACTCATGCCGGTCACCACCACAAGGCGCGCGCACGTGAACTCGACGCGCGGCTAGATCACCGGGTGATCTGCACTCTCACGATCTGACCGTTCACGCCATCGAGAAGAAGCACGCGGGTCGGGTAAGGAACCGAACCCCGTCGACGCGAAAGAAGCATGGAGACACGAGCCCCAGATCGAACCGGACGCCCAGCCCGATCACCCCGGCGGCGGCGCCCGGCCAGTGCACGCCCACCCGCTGATCGGCGGCATAGCCCGGCCGGACATGGCGCCGCAGGCACGGATTTCGAACGCATTACGTCGGCCGACGCCCTCGGGACGCAGGAGTGCTCGGGCTCATGAGCCCCTTCCTCGACGGCGACACTCGACACGGCGAGCCAGCACGCACTCGTCCACCCGGTCTGGGGGGCCGCGCGGTCGACGGGTTTCGCTCACACCGGCAAGCGCAATGAGCCCGCGTGACCGGACTCAAGTCCGCCGCCTGCGAGTGCTCCCACAGCCGCGTGGAGGCTGGATCGTCGTGAGCGACCACGAGACGGTCGGAGCCGAGTATGTGACGGCCACCGAGGCCGAGCGGGCGGCCCTCGCAAGTCTGCGCGAGGGCGACGAGCTGGTCATCTACGATCGCTATCACCGCTGCCATCGGCGCGTCCGATCAGGCACGCGCCAGCGCGACTCCCGTTAAAGCTGGCCCGTGCGCACTCGAGGCGGAGGAGCCTCGTCGATACCCGAGCGTTGCAGATGGGGCGCTGACCCCATTTCGGCCGCCCCGGTTAACCGGGATGCTTCTCAGCATGCACAGCACGGCCTGCCAGTGTGACATCGCGACTGATCCGTTCGCGCAACACTGCCCCCGATTCCCGAATACGGGTACTGATCGCCGATCGTCACGACGAGGTCCCCCTCGGAGTCAGCTGACTGCAGAAGACCAACCCGACCTGCGAGTAATCGCCGAGGCGAGCAGAGCTATCGCGGCGGTCGGCCTCCGGGCCTGGAACCGCCGACAGTTGCCCGCGACTCCCAAGCCGGTGACTCAGCCGACCCGCAGGCCCCCGAGACCGCGACCAGCGTCAATCGTCGACATGCTCGCGTGTGGCACTTCCCAAGCGGACGTGGCGGCGTGGCTTGGGAATACGCCGCAGGAATTCGAGGGCGAACTGGCGGGCCTCCTCGCGCTGCTCGCTCCCGCCGACGCTCGCCCCGACCCGCGCACCGGGCCCCGGGTCCCGCTCGACAATCAGCGCCCGGCGCAAGCCTGCCCTGGGAGTAACACCACAGCCTGGGCGTGAACAGACTATGAAACCCGCCCCCATGGTGTTCGCTGTGCTGCTTGGCGTCACGGTCATCCACCGTCGCCGGCAGCTTTCCCGGCCAGCGCTCGCGCTCACCGCGATCG
>JALYTU010000273.1 GCA_030854125.1 Actinomycetota bacterium
GAGCACCTGCGGGAGGGGTTTGACCTCCACGTGCGCGAGAGCGCCGTCCAGCTCGTGGTCGAGACCCGCGGCGGCGGGCACGCCGCGCAGGTGATCGCCGCCGTGCGGGCGGCCGGCTACGACGAGCCGCGAGCTGTCCGGTAGTCCCGCGCCGCGTTCACGAGCGCGGCGATCACCCGGCTGCGCTCGTCGGCCTCTGGATGCCACTGCACGCCGAGCACAAACCGCTTGCCGGCCGCCTCGACCGTCTCAGGCAGCTCATCGATCGTCGAGTAGCCGGTGATCTGCAGACCGCTGCCGATCACGTCGACGGCCTGATGGTGGTGCGACTTGGTGCCGTGGGTCTCCTCGCCCGCCGCCCGGGCCGCGAGCGAGCCTGAGTTCAGCGTCACATCGTGGTCAGAGCCCGTGAAGCTCCCGGGCACGCGCCGGTGCTCCTCATGACCGACGACGTCGGGCAGGTGCTGGAGCAGGGTGCCGCCCAGCGCCACGTTGAGCACCTGCATCCCGCGGCAGACCCCGAGCACGGGGAGATCGAGCTGCACCGCACGCCGGGCCAGCGCCAGCTCGGTCGCGTCGCGCACCGGCACGAGTCCTGCGGTGGCGGGATGGGGCTCGGCGCCATAGGTGGCGGGATCGAGGTCGTTGCCTCCGGCGAGGATCAATCCGTCCAGGGTGGCCAGAAGCTGATCGGGGTTCTCGGCCAACGCTGGGTCCGGCGGGATCATCAAAGCGAGTCCGCCGGCGGCCTGGATGGCGTCGATGTAGTTGAGCGGCAGCAGCGCGGCGGGCAGCGTCCACAGGCCCCAGGAGGCCTCGATCTGGGCAGTGCAGATACCGATTGCGGGGCGGGACATGGCGCTCAATCTAGCGCCGGGTCTGGTCGCGCAGGAGCGCGCGCTGGACCTTGCCGCTGGCGGTCTTGGGCAGCTCGTCGGCGAAGTCCACGATCCGCGGGTACTTGTAGGGCGACGTCTCGTGGCGCACGTGGTCCTGCAGGTCGCTGACCAGAGCATCGCTGGGAGCGTGGCCGTCGCGCAGCACGACGACCGCTCGCACCACGGCTCCGCGCTCCTCATCGGGCGCGGCGACCACCGCCGCCTCGGCGACCGCCGCGTGGGAGACCAGTGCCGACTCCACCTCGAAGGGCCCGATCCGGTAGCCGGCCGAGATGATCACGTCGTCGGAGCGGCCCTCGAAGTACAGGTAGCCGTCCTGATCGGCGTGGACCCGGTCCCCGGTCGGCCAGGGCACGGACTCGGGCGCGGGCGTGCCGTCCAGGTAGGAGACGAAGAACGTGGGGTCGGTGGTGGGATCGCTGAGCACGAGCTCGCCGTCGCGCACATCGAGTGCGATGCCGGGCAGCGGGCGTCCCATCGAGCCCGGCCGGACCTCGCCGCCGGCGGGCACCCCGGTCAGCTGGCCGGTCTCGGTCTGGCCGTAGCCGTCGCGGATCTCCAGGCCGGTCGCCTCGCGAAATGCCCCCAGCACCTCGGGGTTGAGCGCCTCGCCGGCGGCGACGAGGCCGCGCAGGCTCGGCACGGGGGCGAGCTGGGCGCGCTTGGCGATCACCCGGTACTCGGTGGGGGCCATGCAGAGGACGTTGACCCGCTCGGCGGCGAGCACCTCGAGGCGCTGCTGGGGATCGAAGCGAGCATCGTGCAGCAGCGCGGCGGCGCCGTTGATCCAGGGTGCGATGAACACGTTGCGCGCGGACTTCGACCAGCCGCTGGCCGCGGTGCACCAGACCAGGTCGCCGCGGCGGGCATCGAGCCATTCGGTGGCCTGCAGGGTCTGGCCGGGCAGGTAGCGCTGCCCGTGCACGACCCCCTTGGCCTCGCCGGTGGTGCCGCTGGTAAAGGTGATCAGGCTCGGGTCGGTGGGGTCCAGCTCGACGGCGGGCGCCGGCGGCGCCTCGTGATAGATCGCTCTGTCGGGAATGAGCAGGACCTCGCAGTCGGGGCGCGCCGCCTCCAGCTCGGCGCGGTTGCGCTCGTCGGCGACGATCAGCTTCGGGTGGGCGGCGTCGATCCGCTGGCGCAGGTCCTTGGCCCGCAGCTGCTCGTTTCCGGGCAGGACGACGGCCCCGATCCGAAAGCAGGCGACCATGCTCAACACCCACTCGGGGCGGTTGCCGATCAGCGTCATGACCACGTCACCCCGGGTGACGCCGCGGGCCGCCAGCGCACCGGCCAGGCGGGCCGCATGGTCGGACACCTCACCGAAGCTCCACTCCCGCCGGCTGCCGTCCCGCGCCAGCTCCACAAGCGCGCGATCCCCGGGTGGGGCGGTATCGACGACATCACGGGCGAAGTTCATGGCGGTTCGGATTCTGCCGATTGGCGCGCCCTGGGCAGGCTGCGGCTAGCGTGCCATCCCGGTATCGGGGCCCGAAGGAGAGCCCGCACCCGCGATCAGGAGACACGTTGAGGCTTCGGACAGGGTTGTTTGGGGTGGTATGTCTGGTCGTGCTCCCCGCCGCTCATCATCGCCTGCCCGGCAGGTTCTCGACGCAACCGCGGACCGACCAGCGTCCCGTCAGCTCGGGGGTGAGGCTCGCGGTGAAGTGACCGGGCGCTGGTAGCCTGCACGGTGATGGGAATGATGACTGGGAGCGGACCCTTCGGCCGCGAACCGGCGGGACAGTTCAACATCACGCCGCCGCCGATTGGGTCGGTGATCTACCTTGAGCCGACGCCCAAGCGGATCCGCGTGCAGGTCGGTGGCGAGACGATCGCCGACAGCCGCCGCGCGCACCTGCTGCACGAGGCGGGCCACCAGCCGATCTACTACTTCCCGCGCGAGGACGTGCGCGACGACGTGCTGCGCGCCTCAGACCGTCACACGCACTGCCCGAAGAAGGGTGAGGCGTCCTACTTCACAATCGTCGCCGGCGGCGAGACCGTCGAGGCTGGAGCGTGGTACTACCCCGAGACGCCGGAGGCCGCTCCGGCGCAGCTTGCGGGGCTGGTCGCCTTCTACTTCAACCGCATGGGCCGCTGGCTGGAGGAGGGCGAGGAGATCACCGGTCACCCTCGCGATCCCTACCACCGCATCGACGTGCGGCCCTCCGATCGCCACATCCGGGTCTCGCTCGATGGCCAGCTGCTCGCCGAGACCGAGCGGGCGATTGCCCTGTTCGAGAACGGTCTGCCGACGCGCTGGTACCTCCCGCGCGAGGACGTCCACGCCGCGCTCGAGCCCAGCGACACCGTGAGCTACTGCCCATACAAGGGCTCGGCCGGGTACTTCTCGGTCCGCCGCTCCGACGGTGAGCTCGGCAGCGACCTCGTCTGGTACTACGCCGATCCTCTGGAGGACGCCACCCGGGTGCGCGACCTCGTCTGCTTCTGCAACGAGAAGGTCGACATAGAGCTCGACGGCGAGCCTCAGGCGCGCCCGGCGTCGCCCTGGTCGGCCGGGGTCACGTCCAAGGCGCAGAACGCGCCCCCGGCGCAGACTCGCGGTTAGCCCCGCCGGCCGGCCAGCACCGCTTGCAGGCGCCGCGCCTCGCGCTCGGGCGCGTGCTCTAACCGCCACCAGGTGAGCCGGTAGGTCACGTACCCGGCGGTCAGCCGCACGGCATCGCGCTCCCGATCGCTCTCAAACCGCGGGCGCCCCTGATGAAAGCGCCAGCTGTCGAGCTCGACCACGACGCGCTGCGCTCCGAACAGCGCGTCCGCCTCGTAGCCGCAGACGTGCACGTTGACCTGAGGCCGGGGAAGGCCGAACCGGCGGCAGAAGGCCAGGAAGTCCGTTTCGAAGTGCGACCTGGTCGGGCCGTCGTCGGTGGCGATCAGCGGCCCGAGGACCGAGCGTCCGGGATGGCGCGGAAGGCGGACGAGCAGCTCCCGCAGCTCGCGGACGCGCAGGAGTCCCGCCAGGCGGCCATCGTCGATGACGCGGGCGGTTCGCCGGCTCCCGAGCTCCGGTGCGCAGTCGAGGATCGTCCGCGCCGGGCTGGTCGCCCGGATCCCGAGCTGGGTTCGCACGTCGGTGCGACGCAGGGTGCCGCTGACGTGTACGACGATCCCCGGACGCCGGTGGTCGCTGGGCGTCGTCACGTGCAGCGGTCCGGGCCACCCCTTCTGAAGGGCCCAGAGGGTGAGCGCCGACGTGTGGCTGAGCGCAGCGCCGGGGCCGCAGGCGAGCACTGCGGCGGCGGCGCGTTCGAGCGGAGTGCCCGGCGGCGGACCCACCGTGTACACGCTCGGGTGGACGCGGTGCAGCCGTCCGTGCTGGGCGCGGTAGGCGATCGCCGACGGGCCCAGGCCGAGCGCGAGCAACTGCGCGCGGGTGATCGTGCGGTGCTGGCGGCCGGCGAGAGCGAGCAGACGGGCCTCTCGCGGGTCAGGTCCCACGAGGGTCCGTAGAGATCGCTCCTATTGGCATCAGATCTCCAACGCTCGCACGCCGACGGCTCCCGTGGTGGGGATTGGCACAGACTCGCCACACCCCTGCGCCGGTATGCTCGTTTGCGGCACCGTTTCGCGGTGCCACGCCGCCGAAGCAGAGCAGCGCCCGACGCCCAGAAGCCCGAAACGCCGAGGAGTCCCGATACCCATGGCCGTAGCCGCCACGCAGGACATCACCGACGAGCAGCGCGCGATCTGCGAGATGGTCCGCCAGTTCGCCGACGAGCAGATCCTCCCCAACGCTGAGCACTACGACCACGAGGACAGCTTCCCCGAGCCGATCGTGGAGCAGATGAAGGAGCTGGGGCTGTTCGGGGTCACGATCCCCGAGGAGTACGGCGGCATGGGGCTGGACCTGACGACCTACGCGATGATCGTCGAGGAGCTCTCCCGCGGCTGGATCAGCATCTCGGGCATCGTCAACACCCACTTCATCGGCTCCTACCTGCTGATGAAGTTCGGCTCCGACGAGCAGAAGC
>JALYTU010000274.1 GCA_030854125.1 Actinomycetota bacterium
GGAGAGCAAACGAGCCAGGCGGCGCATGGCCGTGATCTCGGCTGACCCCTGGCAGGGATTGACAAAAGCCGCAAAAACTGGACATCTGTCAGGCCGCGTCGGCGGCGAGCACCGCGCGAGCGGCGTTGTGTCCGGGGATCCCGCTGACCCCGCCGCCGCGCCGGGCCCCGGCGCCGCAGATCCACACGTTAGGCCGGGCGGTCTGCGCTCCCCAGCTTCCGACCTCGCCGTCGTGCTCGGCGAACGGCCAGGCGAGGTCACGGTGGAAGATGTGACCGGCGGGCAGGCCGAGCTCGGCCTCGAGCTCGAGCGGCGTGCGCGCCTCCAGGCACGGTTCGCCGTCGGCGCCCGCCAGCAGGCAGTCGAGGATCGGCTCGGCGAGAACGGTGTCCAGCGAGGCGAGCGTGGCGCTCACTGCCCGTGCCTTGGTCGCCGCGTGATCGCCGGCGAAGAGCCGCGCGGGCATATGCAGGCCGAAGATGGTCAGCGTCTGGACCCCAGCGGCGCGCAGCGGGGGCGAGAGGATGCTCGGATCGGTGAGTGAGTGGCAGTAGGCCTCGCACGGCGGCAGCGAGGGGAGCGCGCCGTGCGCGGCCTCGCGGTGAGCGGTCTCGAGCTGTCCGTAGCCCTCGTTGACGTGCAGGGTGCCCGCGAACGCATCCTCGGGCGCAATCGCGGAGTCGCGCAGGGCCGGCAGGCGGGAGAGCAGCAGGTTGAGCTTGAGCTGGCAGCCCTCGGGCGGGTCGTCGGGGGGTGGGTCACCGAGCAGTCTGGCGAGCACGGCCGGCGCCGCGCCGCAAAGGAGGTGGCGCCCGTGGGCTGACGAGCCGTCCGCGCATTCCACGGTCACACGGTCGCTGCCGGGCTGCGCCGCGATCACCGTCCTCGCCAGCCGCAGCTCCGCGCCCGCCTCGCGGGCGGTCGTGATCAGCGCGTCGGTGACCGCGCCCATGCCGCCGACCGGCACGTCCCAGCGGCCGGTCCCGTTGCCGATCACGTGGTACAGGAAGCATCGGTTCTGACGCAGGGCCGGGTCGTCCATCGCCGCAAAGGTTCCGATCAGGGCGTCGGTGGCGACGATCCCGCGCACGAGGTCATCGGCGAAGGTCCTCTGAAGCAGCGACCCGAGCGGCCGCTCGAACAGACCCGTCCACGCGGCGGGGTCAGCGATCAGGGCGGCGAATGCGTCGCGGGACAGCAGCGGCTTGGTGAGTGAGCCGAAGGCCGGCCCGGCCAGCCGTTCGGTCATCGCGGACAGACTCTGCATCGCCGTCCAGCCGCGGTCGCTGCCCAGCGTGCGTGTGAACGACGCCCGGGTCCGGGCCTCGTCATCGCAGATCAGCAGCCCGTCGTCCCCGAGCGGGGTGTAGGAGGAGACGCGCCGCCGGCGCATCGGCACGTCGATCCCGAGCTGGGCCAGCAGCGTCCGCGGGAACAGGCTGACCAGGTAGGAGTAGCGCGACAGCCGAGCGTCGACACCGGCGAACGGCGATGCCGACACCGCCGCGCCGCCGGCATGGGCGCAGCGCTCGAGCACGAGCACCCGCCGACCCTCGCGGGCCAGCAATGTGGCGGCGACGAGTCCGTTGTGCCCGGCCCCGACGATGATCGCGTCGTACTGGGAGCCGCCGGGAGCACTCATTGCCGCCACGATACGCTGCGCCCGCCCCCACTAAGGAGAGACCATGGACACCGTCAACCATCAGATCCGGCTCGCTGCCCGGCCGCAGGGCCTGCCCAAGGACTCCGACTGGGAGCACACCGAGGAGCCCGTCGGTGAGCCCGGGGACGGCGAGGTGCTGGTCAAGGTCAAGTACATCTCGTTGGACCCGGCGATGCGCGGGTGGATGAACGACGCCCGCTCCTACCTACCCCCGGTCGGCATCGGCGAGGTGATGCGGGCCGGCGCCGCCGGTGAGGTGATCGCCTCCAACCATCCCGGCATTGCCGTCGGCGACCACGTCAGCGGCGTGCTCGGCGCCCAGGAATACGCGATCGTCGCCGGAGATGCGGTGACTAGGGTCGACCCCGACGTCGCGCCGCTGCCGGTCTGGCTGAGTGCGCTGGGGATGCCCGGCATGACCGCGTACTTCGGTCTGCTCCAGGTCGGCAAGCTCAAGGAGGGCGATACGGTCGTGGTCTCCGGTGCCGCCGGGGCGGTCGGCGGCATCGTCGGCCAGATCGCCAAGCTCAAGCGCTGCCGAGCGGTCGGGATCGCCGGCGGTCCGGAGAAGTGCCGCCACGTCGTCGAGGAGCTCGGCTTTGACGCCTGTATCGACTACAAGTCCGAGAACGTCGCCCGGAAGCTGCACGAGCACTGTCCGCAGGGGATCGACGTCTACTTCGACAACGTCGGCGGCGAGATTCTCGATGCGGCGCTTGCGCAGCTACGCCGACACGCGCGGGTCGTGATCTGCGGGGCGATCTCGCAGTACAACGAGACGGGTCAGATGCGTGGCCCGGCGAACTACATGTCGCTGCTGGTCAACCGGGCCACGATGACCGGCTTCCTGGTCTTTGACTTCGCCGATCAGATCGGGGAGGCGGCCAAGGAGATGGGCGGCTGGCTGGGCTCCGGGCAGCTGAAGACCTTCGAGGACATCGCCACCGGGGGAGTCGCGGCGTTCCCCGACACGCTGTTGCGGCTGTTCCGGGGTGAGAACCTCGGCAAGCTGGTGCTCGAGGTCTAGAAGAAGCTGCGGAAGAAGCGCCGGCCCGCCGCCCGCGTCCTGACCAGGCGGGCCGGCGCGATCCCGACGTCCTGGATGATCCCGTGGCGGACCTTGAGCACGCCACGGCTCGACGCGCTCAGAGCACGCGGACCTGCAGCCCGGGAACCGCGCGCAGGCGCGCCGCCTGGGGGTGCCCGCCCCGCACTCCCCGCCGTCTGCGGGGCAGCAGCACGAGGTCAAAGCCCTCGGTCGCCACCCACTCGGGCAGGCTCGGATCCAGACCGTCGCGCAGGATCCGCCGGTCGCAGTCACCGAGCCGTTGCCCCGCGTTCCAGAGGTCGACGCCGGCTGCTTGCTCGATCGCCTCGTTGAGCGGTGTCGCCGACACCGCGCAGCCGCGTCCCCGCGCATGCGGAACGACGGCGACGAGGGTTGTGGAGATCGGCTCGGAGCCCGCGAGCGCGACCGCTTCCGCGATCGCGGCGTCGGCGCGGTGGCCAGCTTCGATCAGCACCGCCATGCGCAGCATCACCGCGAGCCTAACGGCCCGGTCGATTACGCGAAACTGACTTGACCGCCGGTCGGGACGAGGTACCGTGGAGCCCATGCTGGTGTTCATGATCCAGTGGGGAGGTGAGCGGTATCACCCGGGGCCGTTCAGTCTGCTCGATCCGTTGTGGCTGCTCGGAGTCGGCGTGCTGGCCGCGGTGCTGTTCGTGCCCCTGCTCGAGCGCTTTGTCCCGCGGGCTCGTCAGCGGGTGCGCGCCCGGCGCCGGCGCCGTCGGACGCTGCAGGCGGCTGCGACCGCCGAGCTGCGCTCACGAGCGGTCATGTCCGAGCTCTGCCCCCATGGCTGGCGCGCGAAGATCACCCTGTTCGAGCATCCGGATCCCGACGGCTTCGCAGACCAACCCCGGCCCGACCGGGTGCAGTTGGAGTGGACCGAGTTGCGTGACGCGAGCGGCGCCCCGGCGGTGATGCGTGAGCTGTGGGCGCCGTCGGTCGGTGCCGCGCTGGAGGCGATGGTCGCCGATCGTCGGACCGATGAGACGCTCGAGCAGATCGAGCTCGGCGCGGTGTGGGACGGCGCGCGCTGGCCGGAGGCCGGGGCCGAGTAACCGGTCAGTCTGGCTCGGGCGGGGTTTCGAGCTGATCGCGCTCGGCCCATTCCAGCAGCGGCGTCAGCGAGTAGGCCCGGTCGTCGATGCCGGCGTGCAGGTCACCGAGGCGCGCGAACCGCTCGGGTACGGTGGCGATGGTCAGCGCGCCGGGCTCGACGTCGGCGATCTCCTCCCAGGCGATCGGCGTCGATACGGTCCCGGTACTGACCCCGCGCACCGAGTAGGCGCTGGCGATCGTGTGGTCGCGGGCGTTCTGGTTGTAGTCCACGAATGCCTTGTCGGGCTCGCGATCCTTGCGCCACCAGGTCGTCGTCGCATCCGCCGGGGCTCGGCGCTCGACCTCCCGGGCGAAGGCGAGCGCGGCCCGGCGGACCTCCCCAAATCCCCAGCGCGGATCGATCCGCACGTAGACGTGGATCCCCGAGCCGCCGGAGGTCTTCGGCCAGCCGGTGATCCCGAGCTCGTCCAGCACCTCGTGCACGACCCCGGCCACCCGACGCACTCGGGCAAACGAGCAGTCGGGCATCGGGTCGATGTCGATCCGCCACTCGTCTGGGCACTCGACATCGGGCCGCCGTGAGTTCCAGGGATGAAACTCGACCGTGGACATCTGCACCGCCCAGATCACCGAGGCCAACTCGGTCACGCACAGCTCGTCGGCCGTGCGGTCAAAGCGCGGAAAGTGGATCCGAACGGTCTGCAGCCAGTCCGGCGCACCAGGCGGGACGCGCTTCTGGTGCACCTTGTCGCCGTCAACCCCGCGTGGGAACCGGTGCAGCATGCACGGCCGCTCGCGCAGCGCCCGGACGATCCCGTCCCCGACGCTCAGGTAGTAGTTGACAAGGTCGAGCTTGGTCTCGCCGCGGGCCGAGAAGTAGACGCGGTCAGGACTGGAAATCCGCACCGTCCGCTCGCCGACGGTCAGCTCGACGGCGTCAGCGGCCACGGGGCAGCGTCAAGCTCTGAAGGCAGAGGGGAGCTTCAGCAGTAACTTCGGCAGATCCGCGCGTGCCCCCGAAAGCGCTCCCGCGAGCGCCTCGGCCCCGCCGGAGGCCAGCGCCGGGCCGTGGCCGACCAGCAGCTGGTCGGGCGTGTAGCC
>JALYTU010000275.1 GCA_030854125.1 Actinomycetota bacterium
GCGCGTAGATCAGGGCGGCGAGCGCAGCCGAGAAGGTGAGTGCGCCGAGCAGGTCCGGCTTGCGAGCTCCCTGCTGGCGGGACTCCTCGACCCGAGCAAGAGTGAGGACGATCGCCACCAGCCCGATCGGCACGTTGACCAGGAAGATCCAGCGCCACGAGAGGCCGGTGGTCAGCGCACCGCCGACCACCGGACCGATCGCCACCGCCAGGCCGGTGATCGCGCCCCAGATTCCGAACGCGGTGCCGCGCTCACGGCCCTGGAAGGCGCTGCCGAGCAGCGCCAGCGAGGTCGAGAACATCGCCGCGCCGCCGATCCCCTGGGCGCCGCGGGCCAGGTTGAGCCACAACGGGTCGGCGGCCAGGCCCGAGAGCAGCGAGCTGGCCGTGAAGACAGCCAGCCCGATCACGAAGACCAGTCGCCGGCCGAACAGGTCCGCCAGCGAGCCCGTGGTCAGCAGCAGCGCGGCGAGCATCAGCGAGTAGGCATCCACCACCCACTGCAGATCGCTGAACGAGGCGCCCAGCGAACGCTGGATGGCGGGCAGCGCAACGTTGACGATGGTCACGTCCAGCAGCAACATGAACGTCCCAAAGCAGACGGCGATCAGCGTCCACCACTTGCGATCCATAATCGATGACTCGTGTTCTGCGCAGGTTGCTCCGGTCCGCGACGCAGGCTAGCGACCGGGGGTGACCGGCAGCCCGGCCCGGCGCCAGGCCTGAAAACCGCCGTCCAGGTCGGTCGCGTGACTGAACCCGAGCTCCTGCAGGCTGGCTGCGGCCAGGCTCGACGCGTAGCCCGCGTCGCAGACGAGGATCACCTGCTGCTCGACGCTCGGCGCCTGCGGGTGGCGGCGATCGCTGTCGGGCGCCAGACGCCACTCGAGCACGTTGCGCCCGATCACCACCGCGCCGGGGATCGTGCCGTCGCGGGCGATCTGACTCTCGGCTCGCAGATCGATCAACACGGCGCCGGTACGACTCGCCGCTGCCGCCGCCGGCGGGTCCAGCCGCTCCAGACCGGCCCGGGCCCGCGCCAGCCGCTCGTCGAGGGTGATGGCGGCCATGACCGACACGGTATCGTTTGGTCGGTGACTCCGGGCGACCCTGACCAGCGGGTGGAGGATGGGATCGAGGGCCTGATCGCGCGCGAGCACGAGCTGCGTGGGCACGTTGAGGGCCGCGGTCTGACCGGCGAGGAGCAGCGCGAACTGCACGAGCTCGAGATCAAGCTCGACCAGCTGTGGGATCTGCTGCGACGTCGGCGCGCGATCCGGGCCGCCGGAGGGGATCCGGCCAGCGCGACCGTGCGCGACGAGAGCACGGTCGAGAACTACCGGCAGTGAGAGAACCCGGCGGGCACCGACACGGAGGCGCCGATCGCTCGGGGCCTCCGGACAACGTGCAGATGGGGCGGGCGGGCCAGGCCCGCCTCAGATCAACCGCAGCCGGTGTTAAACCCGCAGCTCGAGCACGTGTAGCAACTGCCCGTGCGCTGCATCATCCCGCCGCACTGCTGGCACGCGGGACCGAGATCCAGGCCCTGGCGGACCGCCGGCATGACCGGCGGATCGTCGGTCAGGGCCTCGCTCGCCGGGCGCACCAGCGGCTCGCCATTCGGTGACGGCGCGACCGTGCCCGATGCCGCCGGGCGGGCGGTGTCGCCATAGTGCGAACTGGCCGCGTCCTCGGCGGCCTTGCGCGCTCGCACCTCCTTGGTGAGGATCCCCAGCTCCTCCTGCAGATCGACGTCCAGGAAGCGTGAGGCGAGCCAGCGCATGATGTAGTCCGGCATCGACTTGGCGAACGGGATCTCCGGGTTGGAGGTCATGCCCTCGGGCTCGAAGCGCATGTAGCTGAACTTCCGCACCAGGGTCTCGAGCGGCACGCCGTACTGCAGTGAGATCGAGATCGCCGTCGCGAAGGAGTTCATCATCCCGCGCAGGGTCGAGCCCTCCTTGCCGATATCGGTCAGGAAGATCTCCCCGATCGTCCCGTCCTCGTACTTGCCCGCCGTGATGTAGCCCTCGTGACCACCGATCGAGAACTTGTGGGTGATCGACTGACGCTCACGCGGCATCCGTCGGCGCTTGGGCGGAGCCTGGGCCAGCGCCTGCGCGACCGCCTTATCGATCTCGGCCTGGGTGTCGACCGCCACCGGGACGCCCTGCTGGGCATCGGTACGCAATGCCTGGGCGGTCTTTGAGCCGTCACGGTAGATGGCCAGCGCCTTGATGCCGAGCCGCCACGCCTGCAGGTAGGCGTCGGCGATGTCCTCGACGCTCGCCGTCTCAGGCATGTTGACCGTCTTGGAGATCGCTCCACTGAGGAACGGCTGCACCGCGCCCATCATCTTGATGTGGCCCATGTGCGAGATCGCCCGCTCGCCAACCGCCACATCGAACACCGGCAGGTGCTCCACGGCCAGGCCCGGGGCGCCGACGATCGTGTTGTGCTCGTTGACGTGAGCAAGAATCTGCTCGATCTGCTCATCGGAGTAGTCGAGCGTCTGCAGGGCGAGCGGTACCGTCCGGTTGACGATCGTCATCTGACCGCCGCCGACCAGCTCCTTGAACTTGACCAGCGAGAAGTCGGGCTCGACGCCGGTCGTGTCACAGTCCATCAGGAAGCTGATCGTCCCCGTCGGGGCGAGCACGGTCGCCTGGGCGTTGCGGTAGCCGTGGCGCTCGCCGGCGGCCACGGCCTCGTCCCACGCCGAGCGCGACGCGCTGAGCAGCGCCGCGTCCACGCAGGAATCATCGGGGATCGCGTAAGAGGCGTCACGGTGCATCCCCATGACCGCGTTGTGCGCGTCCCGATTCTCGGGGTAGCGGTCGTAGGGACCCATCGCCGCGGCGATGCGGGCCGATCCGAGATAGCCGCGACCGGTCATCAGCGCAGTGATCGCCGCCGCCGTTCCCCGGCCGGCGTCGGAGTCGTAGGGGACGCCGTCGGCCATCAGGTAGGCGCCGAGGTTGGCGTATCCGAGCCCGAGCTGACGGAAGGCGCGGGCGTTGGCGCCGATCTCCTCGGTCGGGTAGCTCGACGGTGAGACGACGATCTCCTGGGCCAGGAAGACGATGTCGACGGCGTGCTCGAACCGTTCGACATCGAGCGTGCCGTCGGCACGGCGGAACTTCATCAGGTTCAGCGAGGCCAGGTTGCAGGCCGAATCGTCCACGTGCATGTATTCCGAGCACGGATTGGACGCGTTGATGCGACCTGACACCGGGGAGGTGTGCCACTCGTTGATCGTCGTGTCGTACTGGACGCCGGGATCGGCGCAGCGCCAGGCGGCCTCCGCGATCTCCTTCATCAGCTGACGCGCCGGGATCGGCTCACCGACCGGCTCGCCGGTGACTCGGGCGATCAGGTGCCAGTCCTCGTCGTTCTCGACGGCACGCATGAAGGCGTCCGAGACGCGCACCGAGTTGTTGGCGTTCTGGTACTGGATCGAGTGAAAGCCCTCGCCGTCGATCGACATGTCAAAGCCGGCGTCACGCAGCGCGGCAGCCTTGTCCTCCTCCTTGGCCTTGCACCAGATGAAGTCGCGGATGTCCGGATGGTCGACGTCGAGCACGATCATCTTCGCCGCCCGCCGGGTCTTGCCGCCGGACTTGATCGTGCCCGCCCACGCGTCGGCGCCGCGCATGAAGCTGACCGGGCCCGATGCGGTCCCGCCCTTGGAGAGGGGTTCCTGGGAGCCGCGGATCCGGGACAGGTTGATGCCCGCTCCCGAGCCGCCGCGGAAGATCTTGCCCTCCTTGGTGTTCCAGCCGAGGATCGACTCCATCTCGTCCTCGACACTGAGGATGAAGCAGGCCGAGCACTGCGGGCTCTCCTCGAAGCCGACGTTGAACCACACGGGTGAGTTGAAGGCGGCCATCTGGTGCAGCAGGATGTGCGTCAGCTCGGCCTCGAAGGTCGCTGCGTCCTGGTCAGTGGCGAAGTAGCCACGCTCGTGACCCCAGCCGGCGATCGTGCCGGCGACGCGGGTGATCATCTGCTTGACCGACCGCTCGCGGGTGGGCGATCCGATCTGACCCCGGAAGTACTTCTGGGCGACGATGTTGGTCGCGTTCTGAGACCAGCTCTTGGGGAACTCGACATCGCGCTGCTCGAAGGAGACGCGGTCACCGTGCCCGATCCGGGCATCGCGGATCTCCCACTCGATCGCGTCGAACGGATGCTGTCCGGCCGTCGTGAGCTGACGTTGGATCGAGAGGCCCTCGTTGGACCCCGAAGTGGGGTTGATCTGCGTCTGCGGTGCGTGCGACATACCTGCCTGCTCCTCTCGATTTTCCGCCCGTTCGGTTGCCCCACTCGGCGCTCGGGCCGGCCGAGGGGTGAACAGCGCATGGTTGCGCTCGGGCCGGACGGAAACACAAGTTGACGAACCGAGGGCGAAACGACTACCCAACACGCTTCATTTTATCGCGTCTGCACGGGTTTTTTGGGTCCAGCAGGCCGGTCGAACCCGCCAAACACCGGCGTCTTCAGCCGTGATTCACAGCACCGTGGCCACCGCCGCCTCGGCGGCGGCGAGCACGCCGGCCGGCGGTTGGGAGGCGTCGAGGATCCGAAAGCGCCCGGGCTCGGTCGCGGCGAGCGTTGCGTACGTCTCGGCGACGCGCACGAAGAACGGCTCAGTCTCCTGCTCAAGCCGGTCGGCACCGTCTCCGCGCGTCCCGGTCCGGGTGCGGCCGGTGGCCGGATCGATTTGCAGCAGGAGCGTCAGGTCCGGGGCCAGGCCGCCGGTGGCAAACGCGTTGATCGCCCGCACCGCCTCGACGCCAAGCTCTCGGCCGCCCCCCTGGTAGGCCAGCGAGGAGTCGACGAAGCGGTCCAGCAGCACGTTGACTCCTCGGTCGAGAATGGGATTGAGC
>JALYTU010000276.1 GCA_030854125.1 Actinomycetota bacterium
TTCCGGGCAGCAGCAGAGGCGCAGCCGGCATCGCCTCGCGCAGGCGGGCAAGATGCTCGGGCACCGTCGCGCCCACGACCGCGCCCACGTCGGAGATCCCGGCCGGGCCGGCGCCGTCTGCGCCCAGCGCGTCGACCAGTGCGGCAAGTCCGTCGCTGACGCTCCCGCCCGCGGCGAGGGCCTGGTCCTGGACCTCGGCCGCGCCGGGATTCGAGGTCCGGACAAGCACGAACACGCCGCCCCGAGCGTTACGGGCGGCGGCGATGAACGCCGCCACGGAGTCGCGGCCGAGCAGCGGGCTGACGGTCAGCGCGTCGGCCCCGAGGCCGCGAATGGCTCCGAACGGCGTCGGCAACCCGCCGAAGAAGGCCTGGCCGTACGCGGTGGCGCTGAAGTCGATGTCCCCGCGCTTGGCGTCGGCGATCACGAGCAGGCCGTGCTCGCGGGCGTCATCGACCAGGGTTGCGAGCGCCGCCCAGCCGGGCGCGCCGAGACGCTCGAAGCATGCCAGCTGAAACTTGACAGCCACACATTCGGCCGCCGCCGCCTCGAGCACCAAGCGGCAGTGAGATTGGACCGCCGAAGCGGCGCTCTGCGCCGGGTCGGCATCGTCACGCCTCGCGGCGCCGTCGGCGGCGACCGCGTCCGGCCACAACCGAGACGGATCGGGGTCCAGTCCGAGGACGATCTGCGAGCGACGCCGTTCGACGTGCTCGGCGAGCCGCTGCCCGAAGCCGGCCGCGGAAGCGTGCGGACGAGCCGCGCCCGCGTCTGGCGACCGCGAGGTCACCGCGCGGGCGCGTGCTCGTTGCGGTGTGACCGGCGTTGTTACTTGACGGCCTTCTTGAGACTCGCACCAGCGGTGAACTTGGGCACCTTGGACGCGGCAATCTGGATCTTCGCGCCCGTCGCGGGGTTGCGGCCCTCGCGGGCGCTCCGCTGAGAGATGCTGAACTTGCCAAAGCCGGAGAACGTCACGTCGCTCCCGCGCTTCAGCGCGGACTCGATCGTCTCCAGCATCGCGTCCACGGCGTCACCGGCATCCTTCTTGCTCAGACCCGCGCGATCGGCGACCTGGTCTACGAATTCAGATTTCGTCACTTGCTCCTCCTTCAACAGGGGTGGGGTTTTTTCGACGCTAACACGGTTTGCGGACGGCCGGACTTCGGCCGCAGCCCACCGCCAGGCGTTCATTCTTGCCGTGCACCCGGCGGATAGCGACTTTCGGGCCCAGAGACCCGCAATTTGCGGGAATCGTTGGCCTTCGCGACCGGCGTCGCAGCGCGCCGTCCTGCGTGGCGGGGAGAATGCCAGCATGGATCTCGCCCGAGCGAGCTGGCTGACGACCTTCATCGGTTGTCTGATCGCCGTTGTCATCTTGCTGCTACAGGGTTATTACGGCTACGCGGTCGTGACCCTCGCGGTGGCGCTGTCAGCCGCGATCAACCTGGTCTGACGGCCGTCCCGGGACCATCGCCGCCGTGGGCGCGGCGATCCGCCGGTGCCGCGAGGACCTCGCCGGGCCGAACCTGGTCCTCGGGTTCGAGGTGGATCAGCACATCCGTGCGATGCAGCCGAGCCTCGATCAGATCCTGAAGCTCGTGGGCCAGCCGATGCGCGGTCTCCAGAGAGGTCCCGTGGCGAAACTGCACGTGCAGATCGATGTACCGTCGCGCCCCGGCTCGCCGCGTGCGCAACTCGTGATAGCCGACGACGCCGCGGCTGGCGAGCGCCTCGATCTCAGACCGGATCGCCTCCACCTCCCCCAGCGGCAGCGCCTCATCGACGAGAACCCGCGACGCCTGCAACAGCAACCGGACTCCCGTGGTCACGACGACCAGCGCGACCGCCAGCGCGACCACCGGATCGATCCACTGAGCGCCCGTCAGATCGACGAGCACCAGACCGATCAGCACCGTCGCGGAGGTCAGCGCATCGGTGCCGAGGTGTGCGGCGTCCCCGGCCAGCGCCGGCGACCCTGTCTGCGCTGCCGCCCGCCGCAGGCGCAGCGAGACACCCAGGTTGACCACCAGCGAGATCGAGATGACCCCGATTCCGAGACCCACGCTGGCGATGCGCCCGTGGTTGACGAGGTGCCGGATCGCCTCAAAGCCGATCGCGGCCGAGCCGACCAGGATCAGGATCCCCTCGATCGCCGCGGCGAGGTTCTCGACCTTCTCGTGCCCGTAGCGGTGTGACTCGTCCGCAGGCTCGTCGGCCTTGCGCACCGAGAAGAACGCGACGATCGATGCGACAAGGTCGATGCTCGAGTGGACCGCCTCGGTGAGGACCGCCACCGAGCCGGTGATCGTGCCGGCGATCAGCTTGAGCAGGATCAGCGTCGTGTTGGAAAGCAGCGACAGCGCCGCGGCCCGACGCTTGAGGGTCGGATCCTCGCTGTCGGAGACCGCGCTCACGACGCCGGAGGCCGTGGCCCCGGGGGCGTTCATCAGCTCCCTCCTCGCGCCCAGGCCAGCAACGCCGCAACGGCCCGGCCGCGGTGGCTGATCTGATCCTTGGCGACATCCGAGAGCTCGGCCATCGTCTGCGCGGGCGACAGGCCGTCGGGCACGAACACCGGGTCATAGCCGAAACCCCGTCCGCCGCGGCGCTCAGCCGCCATTCGCCCTCGGCACTCCCCGCTGAACAGTCGCTCGCGCCCGCCTGAGCGGGACGGGTCGACGAGGGCCAGGGCGCACACGTAGCGCAGAGCGCCGCCGGCCGGAACCTCGCCCTGCAGCTTGGTCAGATTCTCCTCGTCCTCGGCGCCCGGACCCGCGTAGCGGGCTGATCGCACGCCGGGGCGACCCCCGAGCGCCTCGGCCTCGATCCCCGAGTCGTCGGCGATCGCCACCCGCCCGGTCGCCGCCGCCGCGGCCTGTGCCTTGGGCAGCGCGTTGGCCGCGAACGTCTCCCCCACCTCGGGCGGCAGCTCGACGCCCTCCGGGAGGGCGCTGAGCACGATCCCGGCCGGGGCGAGCAGCCGCTCGAACTCGCGCAGCTTGTGCGGATTGCGGGTGGCGAGCACCAGTGTCCGGGGGAGCCCCATCGCGTCAGGCGCAGGCGGCGGTCACGGTGGCGTCCTGCAGCCGGCGCAGCGAGGCGATCCCGTCCGCGGCCAGGACGAGCAGCTGATCAAGGTGCGCGCGCGACAGCGGTGTGCGCTCGGCGGTGGCCTGCACCTCGACGAGGCCGCCGTCCCCGGTCATCACAACGTTGGCATCGACCTCTGCGGTGGAATCCTCGGAGTAGTCGAGATCGAGCAGCGCGAGCCCGTCGACCATCCCGCAGGAGATCGCCGCGACGCTGCCGGTCAGCGGGGTACGAACCAGCTTGCCCTCAGCGCGCAGGCGCTCGCAGGCCAGGGCCAGCGCCACCATCCCTCCGGTGATCGAGGCACACCGGGTCCCGCCGTCGGCCTGGAGCACGTCGCAGTCGACGTAGATCGTGCGCTCCCCGAGGGCCGTGAGGTCCACGATGCCCCGCAGCGAACGGCCGATCAGCCGCTGGATCTCGACCGAGCGCCCGTCGGGACGACCCTGGGTCACGTCGCGCGGCTTGCGCTTCTGAGTCGAGGCCGGAAGCATCCCGTACTCCGAGGTGACCCACCCCCGGCCCGAGCCAGCCATCCAGCGCGGCACGCTCTCCTGCACCGAGGCGGTGCAGATGACCCGGGTCTCGCCGATCGAGATCAGCGCGGAGCCGCTGGCGGTGCGCACGAAGCCGGGCTCGATGCTCACCGGCCGGTGCTCGGCCGCGGTGCGGCCGCTGCCGCGCGTCGGGCCGACGGTCATACCGCGACCCCAGCCGCCAAATCCACGTGCACCACCTCGCCCAGCGGCATCTGGAGAAACCGCGAGCCGAGGACACGAAAGCTCTCCACATCGCCCGTGCACTGGAAGCCGTAGGCGCCCTCAGTGCGCTGGGGGTTGAGCAGGTTGCGCGCGGCCAGCGCCCGCTCGACGCCGCGCGCGACCCCTCGACCCGAACTGACCAGGGTCACCCCGCGTCCCAGCATCCTTTGCAGCAGCGGGGCGACGAGCGGATAGTGGGTGCAGCCAAGGATCACCGTGTCGACGCCGGCGGCGCGCAGCGGGGCGCAGTAGCCGCGCACGGTCGCGACGAGCTGCTCGTTGAACTCAAAGCCGGCTTCGATCACCGCCACCAGGTCCGGGCAGGCCACGCTTTCCAGCTGGACGTGGGGGTCAGCGGCCGTCACGGCGCGGTCGTAAGCGCCGCTGGCGACCGTCGCCGTCGTCGCCAGCAGCCCGACCCGCCCGCTGTGACTGGCGGCCACCGCCATCTGCGTTGCGGCGTTGATGACCCCGATCACGTCGACGTCGCAGCCCAGCCGGCGCAGATGGCTTTGGAGCGGATCCAGGGCGGAGGCACTCGCCGAGTTGCAGGCGACGACGAGCAGCTTCGCGCCCTCCCCGAGCAGGTGTTGGGCGATCTCGATCGAGAACTCGGTGAGCTCCTGCGGCGAGCGGTTGCCGTACGGCAGGCGCGCCGTATCCCCCAGATAGACATAGTCCTCGCAGGGCAGCGACACCAGCAGCTCGTGCAGGACCGTCAGGCCGCCGACTCCGGAGTCGAACACGGCGACGGGCAGCCGGGGCGATGGGGCGGGCCGGGACACCGCCTCATGGTGGCAGAGGACGCGGCGCCGCTGCCCGGATACGCTCGCCCCACCAGCCCTCATGCGCGCTCTGATCGTCACCAACATGTACCCGACCGCCGAGCGGCCAGGGCTCGGCCGCTTCGTCCATGACCAGGTGCAGGCCCTGCGCCGCGCGGGCGAGGCGCAGATCGACGTGCGGGCCTTCGCCCCCGGCGGTCCGGGCGCCTACGTCCGGGCGGCAGGCCGGCTGGCCCGGATCGGGCG
>JALYTU010000277.1 GCA_030854125.1 Actinomycetota bacterium
GCGCAATTCCGCGAGCCGCTCGGCGATCGCGTCGCGCGCCGAGCTGACGTCGGCGAGTTGCGTCGCGGCGGCCTGGAGCGCCTCGTCAGCGTGTTCCAGCTGGGTCCGCCGTTCCCGGCAGCGCTCGGCGTGAGCGAGCACCGCGCCGATGTCGCCACCGTGCTTGCGCTCCAGCCGCGCGAACACGGCCAGACGCTCCTCGACCGCCTGCAGGCGCTCGGGACCCGCGCCCTGCTCGGTGAGCCCGTCCCGGTAGGCCCGCAGCTCGCTGCCGATGTCCTCGGCCTCGTAGCGCAGTCCCGCCAGCCGCTCCCCGAGACCCCGCAGTTCGGGATCGATCTCGGCCGCCCGCTCGAGCTCGGACACCGCGCCGGCGAGCAGCTCGGAGATCCCCAGGCCGCTCTCGGGCGCGATCGCGTCCGCGCCGGCCGCTGCGGCTCCCTGCAGGGTCTCGAGGTGACGGAGCCGATCGCGCTCGGCGCCCAGCGCCGCCTCCTCGTCAACGCTCGGGTCCGCGGCATCGATCTCACCCAGCTCGAAGCTGACCAGGTCCAGTTCGCGCTCGCGCGCGCCGGCCAGCTCACGCAGTTCGTCAGCGCGGTGTTCGATCTCCCGGGTGCGGTCATAGGCATCGCGCAGCTCGGCGCGCGCGGCCAGCGAATCCGGACCGCAGTAGGCGTCAAGCACATCGAGCTGAGCGGTCTGCAACATCAGCTTGCGGTGCTCGTGCTGTCCGTAGAAGGCGAGCAGACCGCCCCCGAGATCCTGGAGATCGGCGACCGTCGCCGCCCGGCCGCAGACGTACGCGCGCGTGCGCCCGTCAGGCCAGACCCGGCGCGCGAGCACGATCTCCTGCGCACCGGCGGGCAGCCGCTCTGAGCCCGCCAGCTCAGGCGGGAGAGCGAACACGCCCTCGACGTAGGCCTCCGGGGCGCCGGGGCGGACGATCCCCCGCCGCGCCTTGCCGCCAAGCAGCAGATCCAATGCGTGCGCGAGCAGCGTCTTGCCGGCCCCGGTCTCGCCGGTCAGCATGTTCAGCCCCTCGGCGAGCCGCAGTTCGGCCCGTTCCATGAGCAGCAGGTTCTCGACACGAAGCTCGTACAGCATCAGTGACGGTCTACCACCCGGTCTGGACGGACCGGCGCGCCCGAGCGTCGCCGCGGCCCGCTCACTTACGGCAGGGTCACGAGAGGCGGCCGAACTTCAGCCGCAGGCGCTGATAGAAGGTCGTCCCCGGCAACTGGGCCAGGCAACCGAGACCATCGGCGAAGCGGCACTGCAGCCGGTCTCCAGCCTCCAGCAGGCAGATCGGTCGACCGTCGACGGTCACGTCGACCGCCTCCTCCTGGGAGCGGTTGTGGATCACAAGCTGATCGTCGGGCGCAACGACCAGGGTCCGCGCGGTCAGCGAGTGCGGGGCGATGAACGAGACCAGGAAGCCGTGCACGCCCCAGGCCATGACCGGGCCGCCGTTGGCGAGGTTGTAGCCGGTGGAGCCGGCCGGCGTGGAGACCACGAGGCCGTCGCAGCGCACGCGCCCGACGTCCTCGCCCCCGACCGTGTACTCGAGGTCGGCAACCCGATTGCCGGGCTGGCGGTGGATTGAGACGTCATTGATCGCGACCCACGGCCGCTCGGGACCGGCGACCTCGATGGCGGGCAGCGACAGAACCTCGAAGTCGCCGTCGAGCGCGCGGCGGTAGCCCTCGCTGGCCTGCTCGCGATCGACGGTGGCCAAAAAGCCCATCTCGCCGAAGTTGATTCCGAACACCGGCACCCCGCTGCGGGCGTAGGTCCGCACGGCACTGAGGATCGTGCCGTCACCGCCGAGCGCGATGCAGACGTCCACGGTCGGGTCCGGCCGGGCGTCGAGGATCAGACCCTCGCCGGGCTCGAGGCCGTGCTTGGTCGTCTCGGCGGGATCCAGGCGCAGCCCGACGCCGCGCTCGCGCGCAAGCGTGATCAGTTCCTGCAGAGCGGAGGTGGTGACCCCCGAGCGGCGGTGGGTGTAGACCGCCGCGGTCCGCACCGTCCTCGCGGCCTGTCCGCCGCTCGACGCCGGCGTCTCGGTCACGGCTCCACCGCCCGCGCGGCCGCGTCGAGATCTGAGACGGGGCCGCGGCTTGCCTCCGCGAGCCAGGCGAACGACTCGCGATTGCCCTTGGGACCGGGCAGGCCCGAGCTGGCGAAGCCGAGCACCGAGGCGCCCAACCCGACTGCCGCCTGGGCAACCGAGACCAGCGCTCGCCGGCGCAGCTCCGGGTCGCGCACGACGCCGCCCTTGCCGACCGCCCCGCGGCCAACCTCGAACTGCGGCTTGACCATGGCCAGGCAGTCAAACCGGTCCGCGGCGGCGGCGAGCACCGCGGCCAGCACCTTGCTGATGGCGATAAAGGAGACGTCGATGACGATCAGCTCGGGCCGGTAGGGCAGCTGCGCGGCGGTCACCGCGCGGGCGTTGACGCGCTCGATCACGGTTACTCGGGGCTCGATACGCAGCCGGTAATCCAGCTGGCCGTAGGCGACGTCCAACGCGATCACGTGCTCGGCTCCGCGCTGCAGCAGGCAGTCGGTGAAGCCGCCCGTGGAGGCGCCGACGTCGAGCGCACGGCGTTCGGACACGTCAATTCCGAACGTGTCCAGTGCGTTGGCGAGCTTGATCCCGCCGCGTGACACGTAGGCCGGTGCGGCCTTGAGTTCGAGCTCGACGTCCGGCGCGACCAGCTGCCCGGGCTTATCGGCGCGGCGGCGCTCGGGCAGCAGCATCACCTCACCGGCCAGGACCGACGCGGCCGCGCGCGAACGCGACGGGAACATGCCCCGGTCCGAGAGCAGGGAATCAAGCCGCACGCGCCGCATCGCTGCGGAAACGGTACCCGCTCACCCGCTCGGGAGCCCGGGCCCGCGGCGAACTCAGGCTCAGCCGTGGGTCACGCCGGACCGCGGACCGACGGCGGCCAGAACCCGCTCGGCGATCCGCTTGCCGGTGAAGCCGACCTCTTCGTGCAGGAGCGCGGGGGCACCGTGGGTGACGTAGCGGTCCGGCAGTCCGACCCGCAGGATCCGCGGGGCCAGACCGGAGTCAGACAGAGTCTCCCACACCGCGGAGCCAAAACCGCCGGCGAGCACGCCCTCCTCGACGGTGACCAGCAGCTCGTGCTCGGCGGCCAGTTGGGCGGCGAGGCCGGCATCGATCGGCTTGGCAAAGCGCGCGTCGGCCACGGTGACTTCGATCCCAGCCGCGGTCAGGATGTCGGCCGCCTCCAGCGCCTTGGCCACGCCGGAGCCGTAGCCCAGCAGCGCCACGCGCCCCTCGGGCGAGCCCGCGTCGCGCGATCCCGAGCCATTGCCCTGGCCGGCCTCGCGGAGGATCTCGCCCGTGCCGATCTCGATCAGCTCGGGCCGCCTGGGCAGCGGCACTCCGATCCCCACCCCACGCGGGTAGCGCAGGGCGACAGGACCATCGTCGTGGGCCAGAGCGGTGTGGAGCATGTGCACGAGCATCGCCTCGTCGCGCGGCGCCATCAGGGTCATGTTGGGCAGGCAACGCAGGTAGGCGATGTCGAACACGCCGTGGTGGGTGGGCCCGTCATCGCCGACGAGCCCGGCCCGGTCCATCGCGAACACGACGGGCAGCTTCTGCAGGCAGACGTCATGGACGATCTGGTCATAGGCGCGCTGCAGGAAGGTCGAGTAGATCGCAGCCACCGGCCGGCAGCCCTGCAGGGCCAGCCCGGCGGCGAACAGGATCGCCTGCTGCTCGGCGATACCGACGTCGTAGTAGCGGTCCGGCAGCGCAGCCTGCAACAGGTTCAGTCCGGTGCCCGAGTTCATCGCCGCCGTGATGCCGATCACCCGGTTATCGGCATGACACTCACGCACGAGCGCTTCGCCGAACACCTGCGTGTAGGCGGGCGGCGTGGTCGGCGGCGGGGCGGCGTCGTCGGTCGCGACGGCGGCCGGGGGGGGTGGGGACGGGACCCCACCGGAAATCGACTTGGGCTTGGCGGCATGCCACTTCTCCATCCCCTCCAGGCCGCCCTCCTCGGCAGGCGCAAAGCCCTTGCCCTTGACGGTCGCGCAGTGCACGACAACGGGCCGTTCGGCGGCCAGCGCCTCGCGCAGCGCGCGACGCAACGCGCGCATGTCATGGCCGTCGATCACCCCGACGTAGGCCCAGTCGAGCTCCTCCCACCACAGCCCGGGGGCCCAGAAGGCCTTGATCGACTCCTTGAAATGCGGGCCGAAGCGCTCGAAGGCGGCGCCGATCCCCGCCGGCAGCTTGGTCAGACCGCCCTCGACACCCTCACGGGCGTGCCAGAGCTTGGGGTTCATCCGTACCCGGTTGAAATAGCGCGACAGCGCGCCGACGTTGGGGGCGATCGACATCCCGTTGTCGTTGAGCACGACCACGATCGGCGTTCCCTCGCCGCCGGCCTGGTGGACGGCCTCGAACGAGACCCCGCCGGTCAGCGCCCCGTCCCCGGCGACCGCCACGACGCGGCCGTCGGGGCCGTGGCCGCGGCGCATCGCCTCCTTGATCCCGACGGCGTAGCCGATCGAGGTCGAGGCGTGTCCGGCGCCCATGATGTCGTGCTCGGACTCCTCGATCGCACAGAACGGCGCCAGTCCACCGTATTGGCGGATCGTGGCCAGCTGGTCCCGGCGGCCGGTGAGCACCTTGTGGGGATAGGCCTGATGGCCGACGTCCCAGAGGATCTTGTCGCGCGGCGAGTCCAGCAGCGAATGCAGCGCGACCGCGATCTCGCAGGCCCCGAGGTTGGCCCCGAAGTGCCCGCCGATCTCACCGACCGTGTCGATGATGTGCGTGCGCACCTCCTGGGCGACGAGCTGGAGCTGCTCGTCGGTGAGTCCGTG
>JALYTU010000278.1 GCA_030854125.1 Actinomycetota bacterium
CACGAGATCGGCGACCTTGCCGCGCTGATCGTCGTCGATCAGAGGGCCGACGTCGGTGTCGTCATCGACACCGCGTCCGAGCTTCATCGCCCCCATCCTGGCCGCCAGCCGGTCGGCGAACTGTTCGGCTACGCCGTCGGCGATGTGGAAGCGGTTGGCCGACGTGCAGGCCTCGCCCATGTTGCGCATCTTGGCGACCATCGCGCCCTCGACGGCGGCGTCGATGTCCGCGTCCTCGAAGACGATGAACGGCGCGTTGCCGCCGAGCTCCATCGAGAGGCGCAGCAGCGTGTCGGAGGCCTGGGCCATGAGCGCGCGGCCGACCTCGGTCGAACCGGTGAAGGACATCTTGCGCAGACGCTGATCGGAGATCAGCGGCCCGGTCGTCTCGCCCGACGCCGAGGCGGTGAACAGGTTGAGGACGCCGCCGGGCAGGCCGGCCTCTTCGAGGATCCTGGCCAGCATCAGCATCGAGAGCGGGGTCTGTTGGGCGGGCTTGACGACCATCGTGCAACCGGCGGCAATCGCCGGTCCGATCTTTCGCGTGCCCATCGCCAGCGGAAAGTTCCACGGGGTGATGAACAGGCAGGGCCCGACGGGCTGCTGCATGGTCAGCACACGGCCGGCGCCGTTGGCAGCAACCTGGTAGCGGCCCTGAACGCGCACTGCCTCCTCGGAGAACCAGCGAAAGAACTCCGCCGCATAGGTGATCTCGGCCAGTGACTCCTTGATCGGCTTGCCCATCTCCAGGGTCATCAGCAGCGCGAGCTCCGGCTTGCGCTCGGTGATCAGCTCAAAGGCGCGGCGCAGGATCTCGCCCCGGTCGCGAGGGGCCATGGCGGCGAACTCCGGGCCGGCGGCGACGGCGGCGTCAAGCGCCGCGCGGGCGTCGTCGGCGGAGGCGTCGGCCACATCGCAGAGGGGGGTGGCGGTGGACGGGTCCTCGACGCTCAGCGTGCCCTTGGCCCCGTCTCGCCAGACACCGGCAATGTAGAGCTGCTTGGGGACCTGATCGATGATGCGTTGTTCCTGGGAGGCGGTGATCGTGCTCATGACACGCAACCTAACACCCCCGGCCGGCCGCCTAGGCTGGCGACCGACCGGGGGAGGTAAACGCAGGCCGCTCCCGTACGTCAGCTAACGGGTGCTCAGCGGCGGGACGCACACCGGCGGAACCCCGGTCGGCACGCACACGGGTGGGAGAGGGGGAACGGGTGGGAGAGGGGGCACCGGCGGGACCGGCGGCAATCCGACGGGTGGCAGCGGCGGCAGTGGAACCGGCCCCCCGACCGGGGGAAGCGGCGGAACCGACCCCCCGGCCGGCGCGACCGGCGACTTGCCGACCGACGCTTTGGACGGCGTCTGGAATTTCGTCGCCTTGGTCGGAACCGTGATCTCACTCGCGATCGGATCCAGGATCAGGCCGCCACGGTCGACGTCGAGCAGCCGTGCCTTCCAGACGCCCTGCCCCGGCACGTTCAGGACGAAGATCGAACGGCCCGAGCAATTGTATGGATCCGCGGGGTCGGAATTACGGGGCTTGCCGAGTACGGGCGCCAGAATGCCCTTGTTCACGAACGACAGGTCCGGTCCGTAGCAGCCAGCTGGATCCGGCGGGCTGCTCTGCCCCGGGAGCGGCTGGGTCATGGGGTACGGGGTCTGCAGCGGTGGTAACGAGCCCAGCTGTGACGTCGGCAGGGGCACGTTCCGGTTCGCACCGGCGGGCAGCGGCGACTTCGGGCCCCCGACCGGATACGGCACGTACACGGGCGAGCAGTCCTTGCGTGACACATCAACATTTCGGCCGCCTGTGGTGACTTGCGGACAGGCGTGATGGTTTGCCGCCGCCAGCGAGGGCGCCGCCAGGGCAGCGAGGGTGACGACGGCTACGACCATCCTTCGCACGGGCCTACCTCCCGATCGAATTGGACGCTGAACTTATGTCTGCGCGAGGCGGTCTCCCTGACCGCCACGTCGCCGAGCGACGCTACCGCAGCTCGAGCCCGGCCTGGACGAACGGTCGACGAGCCGCTGCTCCGAATCCGCGGATCCGGAGCAGCGTTGGCGAGTGCGGAGCCGCCCCGCAGCGACCCGGTTTACGTGGCAGCCTGCGCCACGGCTGCGAGCGGAGCAGCCGGCTCCAGAGCGACGCTGAGCACCTCGTCGATGGTCATCGCGAAGTGGAAGCTCATCTCCTCGCGGACCTCCTCGGGCACGTCGTCCAGGTCACCTCGGTTGCGCTCGGGGAGCACGACGTCGGTCAGTCCGGCGGCGTGCGCCGCGAGCACCTTCTGCTTGAGACCGCCGATCGGCAGCACGCGACCCTGCAGGGTCACCTCGCCGGTCATGCCGACCGTGTGACGCACCGGGCGTGCAGTGAGCAGCGAGGTCAGCGCGGTCACCATCGTCACGCCGGCGCTGGGCCCGTCCTTGGGGATCGCCCCGGCGGGGACGTGCACATGGAACGCGCTGTCCTCGAAGCGGCCCGGGTCGATGCCCAGGTCAGCGGCATGGCCGCGGACGTAGGAGAGCGCGATCTGCGCGGACTCCTTCATCACGTCGCCGAGCTGCCCGGTGAGAGTCAGGTTGGGCTTGCCCGGCATCGCGGTCGCTTCGACGAACAGCACGTCGCCGCCGGCACCGGTCACGGCCAGGCCGGTCGCCACACCGGGAACCGCGGTGCGGATCGCCGATTCCTGGAAGTGACGCTGGCGCCCGAGGGCGTCGCGGATCACATCCAGGTCGACGGTCACCGGGGCGGTTGCCTGCTCAGAGGCGATCTTCGTCGCCGTCTTGCGCAGCACGGTGCCGAGATCGCGCTCGAGCTGGCGGACGCCGGCCTCACGCGTGTACTCGGTGGTCACCGTCTCCAGCAGCTGATCGGAGATCTCGACCTCGTCGGCCCGCAGGCCGTTACGCTCCAGCTGTCGCGGCCACAGGTACCCGCGGGCGATCGCGACCTTCTCCGAGGTGGTGTACCCGTCGAAGCGGATCACCTCCATGCGGTCGAGCAGCGGGCCGGGGATTGTGTCGGCGACGTTGGCGGTGGCGATGAACATGACCCCGCTGAGGTCGAGCTCCAGGTCGAGGTAGTGATCGCGGAACGAATGGTTCTGGGCTGGATCGAGCACCTCGAGCAGAGCTGCGCTCGGGTCCCCGCGCCAGTCGGCGCCGACCTTGTCGACCTCGTCGAGCATGATCACCGGATTCATCGTCCCGGCGTCGCGCAGGGCGCGGACCAGCCGCCCCGGGAGGGCGCCGATGTAGGTGCGGCGGTGACCGCGAATCTCGGCCTCGTCCCGGACGCCGCCGAGTGACATGCGCACGAACTTGCGGCCCGTGGCGCGAGCGATCGACTCGCCGATCGAGGTCTTGCCGGTGCCGGGCGGTCCGATCAGAGTGAGGATCGCGCCGGAACGCTTGTCCTCGTCAACCCCACGCTCAACGCGCAGCTTCCTGACCGCGATGTACTCGACGATCCGGTCTTTGACGTCGTCCAGGCCGGCGTGATCCTCGTCGAGGATCGTCCGGGCGTGAACGGGGTCGAGCTTCTCCTCGGAGTTCTCGCTCCACGGGACGGCGATCAGCCAGTCCAGGTACCCGCGAATCATGCTCGACTCGGCGCTCTGCTCACCCATCTTCTCGAGCCGACCAAGCTCCTTCTCGGCCTGTTCGCGGGCGTGCTGGGGCATGCCGGCCTCGTCGATCTTGGTGCGGTACTCCTCGACCACCGACGCGTCGTCCTCGTTGAGCTCCTTGCGTATCGACTCCATCTGCTTGCGCAGGAAGTACTCACGCTGCTGCTTGTCGGCGCCGGATTCGACGTCGTCGCGGATGCGCTTGCGCACCTGCAGTTCGGCCAACCGCTCGCGCTGGAGGCTGAGCGCAAGCTCGAGCCGTTCGGTGACGTCGACGGTCTGCAGCAGGGTGACCTTCTGCTCGTAGTTGAGGTCAGGGGAGTAGCCGGAGGTGTCGGCCAGCGTGCCCGGCTCGGAGATCGAGCGCAGGAAGGCCGAGACGCGGCCCTCGTCGCCGCGCAACTCAAGGATCTCCTCGGCGACGGCGCGATACTCGCGCTCCAGGTTGCGGGTCTTGCCGTCAACCGGGACGGCGTCCGGGGAGTCCTCGACCTCGACGAACAGACGGCCATCGGGAAGGGTCTGCGCAGCACCGGCGATCCCGCGATGCAGTCCCTGCAGGGAAACGGCGCGCGCCCCGCCGGGGAGGCGGACGCGATCGGTGATCTCGGCCACTGTGCCCACCGCGGCGAACTCGTTGTCGTGGCGTGGGACCAGCAGGACCTGCTCCTCATCGCCGGCTTCGATGGCCAGCGTGAGCGACATGCCCGGAAAGACGACGACGTCGTCAAGCGGGACCAGAAGAAGGCGACTCATCAAAGCTTCACTTTCGATAGTTGCTTACTGCGAATATGTACAGGATACCACCGGCGTGGACGATGGCCAATCGATCTCAGTCGATGGCACTAAGATTATCAGCCGTTGGGCGCGCAAGGCCAAGTGGGCGGCCGATGACCGCGACGACCCCGTCGGCGCGCATATCTGTAAAGATGAATCGATGCCGCCGCAGGAGCACCAACGCAGACCGGAGCAGGCCCACGACGTGCTCGCCGCCGAGGAGTTCGGGATGCCCGCCCCGGATCCCGCGCTGCACCGCGACGAGGCGCACGACGTCCTCGCGGCCGAGGAGTTCGGCATGCCCGCCGCGGACCCGATTCTGCACCACCACGAGCCCGTGACCCTGCCGAGCGATCCCACCGGCATCGTGGAGGCCCACGACGTGCTCGCCGCCGAGGAGTTCGCCATGCCCGCCGGGCGTCCGACGGTGTCGGGCCTGCCGACGGCGGGGGGCTCCGACGC
>JALYTU010000279.1 GCA_030854125.1 Actinomycetota bacterium
CCCCGAATCCTTCGGGGACACCATCTCCACCGTCCCCCCGCTGCTCAGCTTCGGCTCCTGGATCGGCGGTGATCGCGACGGCAACCCGTTCGTGACCCCGCAGGCCACCCTGCAGGCGCTGGAACTGATGCGGGAGCAGTGCCTGCGCCTGCTCGAGGCCAGCGTCGAGCGGCTGGCCGGCCGTCTTTCGCTCTCCGAGCGCCTGGCCGGCCACGCGGCGGGCCTGGCGCCGATTCTCAACTCCGGAGAGCGTGACTTCCCGGAACTCGCCGGGCAGCTCGGCACGCTCAACCCCGAGGAGCCCTACCGGCGCGCGCTGACGTTCGTCCGCGAGCGGATTCGCGCTACGCAGCACCGCACCCGGGGCGGCTACGCCGAGCCAACGGAGCTGCTCGGCGATCTGCGCCGCGTGGAGGCCTGCCTGCTCGAGGGCCCCGGCGTGCTGACCGCCGCGGGTGACCTGCACGACGTGATCCGCCAGGTCGAGGTGTTCGGCTTTCACTTCGCGCGGCTGGACATCCGCGAGCACGCGCACGTCCACCGGCGCTCGCTGGCCGAGATCTTCTCCGCGCTCGGGGTCTGCGACGACTACGACGGACTCTCAGGCGATGAGCGCTGCACCGTGCTGCGGCGACACATCGCCGATCGCCGTCCGCTCGTCCCGGCCGACATCGGCGGGTTCTCAGCCGGCACCCAGGAAACCCTGCAGACATTCCGCATGCTGCGTGAGACGCTTGCCGTCTCCCATCGCGGCGCAGTCGAGACCTACATCGTGTCGGGCACCGAGCGGGCGCCGGATCTGCTCGAGGTGCTGCTGTTGATGAAGGAGTCCAGCCTCGCCGCGGCCGGCGGGGGAGAGGCCCGTCTGCGGATTGTGCCCCTGTTCGAGGCCGGGGCAACGCTCGAGGCGGCGCCCGAGACGATGGCCGCCCTGCTCGCCGTACCGGAGTACCGCGAGGCGCTGCGGGCCGTCGGCGACGAGCAGGAGATCATGATCGGCTACTCGGACTCCAATAAGGACGTCGGCTATCTCGCGTCGGGATGGGCCGCCTACCGGGCCCAAGCCCGGATCGCCGAGGTGTTGCGCGCTCACGACGTGCGTTGGGTCTTTTTTCACGGTCGCGGCGGGGCGGTCGGCCGAGGCGGCGGACCGACGAGCACCGCGATTCGCGCCCTGCCCCCAGGCACCGTTCAGGCCCGCCTGAAGATGACCGAGCAGGGGGAGGTGCTGGCGGCCAAATACGCGGTCGGGCCGATCGCCCATCGCGAGCTCGAGCTCTCGCTCGGAGCGACGCTGCGCTCGGCAGCGGGCCCAGAGGCCCGGCGTCGCGAGCAATACGAGGATGTGCTCAGGGCCATGGCCCGCGAGTCCGAGGCTCTCTACCGCCGCGTCGTGCATGACGACCCTGACTTCGTGGCCTTCTTCGAGGCTGTCACCCCGGTGCACGAGATCTCGCGCCTGCGGCTCGGGTCGCGTCCGGCCCGGCGCGGCAGCGCGCAGTGGATCGAGGATCTGCGGGCGATTCCCTGGGTCTTCTCCTGGACGCAGTCGCGGATCGTGCTGCCCGCGTGGCTGGGCCTCGGCACCGCTCTGGCGTGGGCACGCGAGCGCCACGGCGTTGAGCTGTTGCGCGAGATGGCCGGCGCATGGCCCTTCTTCGCCACGCTGCTGTCCAACGCCGAGATGGGCTGCGCAAAGGCCGATCTGGCGATCGCCCGCCGCTACGCGCAGCTGTGGCAGGACCCGCGCTGTGAGCAGATCTTCGAACCGCTGGCCGTGGAGCTTGAGCTGACCATCGCCGAGCTGTTGACGATCCGCGACGCAAGCCGGCTGCTGGATCGCGATCCCGTGTTGCAGGCGTCGATCGACCGCCGCAACCCGTTCGTCGATCCGCTCTCGTTCGTGCAGATCGAGCTGTTGCGGCGGTTGCGCGAGCAGCCCGAGGAGCCGGCCGAGCAGCTCGGGCGGCTCAGCCTGCTGACCGTCAACGGGATCGCCAGCGGCCTGCGCAACACCGGCTGAGCCGGGACCGGCATCGCACGTGTGTACATTGTGCGCCGTGCGCCGCCGCCCGCCCCGACTGACGCTTCTGCTCCTCTTGACCATCGTCCTGGCCGGCTGCGGAAGCTCGTCGAGCTCCAGCAGCAGTGCCGCCGGCCAGACTGGCGCCGCCGCCGGCTCGCCGACCAGCTCCGCCGCCTGCACCCCCGGCGCGCTGGCGACCCAGAGCCAGGGCGTGCTCACCGTGGCTACCGACTCGCCGGCCTACCCGCCGTATTTCGTCAACAACAACCCGACCAACGGCAAGGGTTTTGAGAGCGCGGTCGCCTACGCGGTGGCCGCCAAGCTCGGCTACCCCGCCGCCAAGGTCAGGTGGACCAAGGAGCCGTTCGACGCGTCCTACGCACCGGGGCCCAAGAGCTTTGACGTCGACATCAACGAGATCTCGATCACGCCCGCGCGGTCGCACGTGGTTGACTTCTCGGCGCCGTACTACACCAACCCCCAGGGCGTGATCGTCCCCAGTGGCTCGCTGCTGGCCCATGCGACCACCCTGGCCGCCCTGCGTACCGCGAACATCGGCGTGCAGATCGGGACGACGAGCCTCTCGGCGGTCACCGCGCTGATCAAGCCCTCGGGCCAGCCCCAGGTCTTCAACACCTCCAATGACGTGGTCAGCGCCTTCAAGATCCATCGCATCAACGCGCTTGTCACCGATCTGGCCACCGCCTTCCAGCTGACCGCGACGTCGCTGCCCCACACCACGATCGCCGGGCAGTTCAGCGCCCCGGGCGGCGATCGCTGGGGCCTTCTGCTCAGCAAGGGCTCGAAGCTGACCCCGTGCGTCAGCCAGGCCGTGTCGGCGCTGAGCAGCGATGGCACGCTGGCAAGGTTGAGCCATCGCTGGATCGCCTCCGCGGCCAGCGCCGCCGTCCTGCACTGACCTGATTCATCGCCGCTGTCGGGCCTCTGAGTGAGCACCCCGCCCCCTCTCACCACCCGCGAGGACCGCGCCCGCGTCCGGCGCCGCCGGACGCGCCGCTCGATTGCGATCTCGGGAATCTCGACACTGATCGCGCTCGGCGGCCTGGGCGCGGTGCTGGTGACCAGCCCGGGCTGGCACGCCCTACGGATCACCTTCTTCTCCTGGAGTGCGTTTCGCAACTCGTTCGGACAGGTGCTGAGCGGGTTCTGGCTTGATGTGCGGCTGTTTCTGATCGTCGAGGTCATCGTCCTCGTGCTCGGCATGCTGATCGCGCTGGCCCGGACGATCCACAGCCCGGCGCTGTTCCCATTGCGCCTGCTGGCGATCGTGTTCGTCGATGTCCTGCGGGGCGTGCCCACGATCCTCGTCGTCTATCTGATCGGCTTCGGCGTGCCGACGCTGGCCTTCAGCGGGATCCCGACCGGCGCGGCGTTTCTCGGCGGGGCTGCGCTGGCCCTCTGCTATTCGGCGTATGTGTCAGAGGTGTTCCGCGCTGGGATCGAGTCCGTGCACCCCAGCCAGGCCGGCGCTGGGCTCGCGCTCGGCCTGACTCCCACCCAGACCCTGCGCGAGGTGATCCTGCCCCAGGCGGTCCGCCGGGTCGTCCCGCCGTTGCTCAATGACTTCATCTCGCTGCAGAAGGACGTGGCGCTGATCTCGATCCTGGGACCCCAGGAGGCCTTCCGGGTCGCCCAGGTGTTCGCGGCCTCGACCTTTAATTACACGCCGCTGTTGGCCGCGGCCGCGCTGTACCTGTGCGTGACGATCCCGCTGACCCGGATCGTGGATCGCCTCCAGGCTCGCAGCCGCCGCGAGCGGGGCGCGGCGCTCGCGCTGGGACCATGATGAGCGCGGTCCTGCAGCTGAGGGGGGTGACCAAGGCTTACGGCGATCACGTGGTGCTGCGTGGGATCGACCTCGAGGTCGGCGAGCATCAGGCGGTCGCGCTGATCGGCGCCTCGGGTTCGGGCAAATCCACGCTGCTGCGTTGCGTGGACCTGCTCGAGGAGATCGACGACGGGGACATCCTGCTCGACGGCGAGGCGATCACGGTGCCCGGCACCAACCCGGTCGGGTTCCGGCGCCGCCTCGGACTGGTGTTTCAGGCCTACAACCTGTTCCCGCACCGCAGCGTGATCGAGAACGTCATTCTCGGCGCCGTCCGCGCGCAGGGGATCGAGGAGGCCCAGGCACGGCGCGAGGGTCGGGCGATGCTCGAGCGCTTCGGGCTCGGGGGCCGCGGCGAGGAGTATCCCGACCGCCTCTCCGGCGGACAGCAGCAGCGGGTGGCGATCGCTCGGGCGCTGCTGACGCGGCCGCGTGCGCTGCTCTTGGACGAGGTCACCAGCGCGCTGGACCCCGAGCTGGTCGGGGAGGTTCTGGCGGTCATCCGAGAGCTCAAGGCGGAGGGCATGACAATGTTGATCGCGACGCACGAGATGAGCTTTGCCCGTGAGTTCGCCGATCAGGTCTGCTTCCTGGCCGACGGGCGGATCGTCGAGCGCGGCGCCCCCGCCGAGATCTTCACCGCGCCGCGCGAGGCCGAGACTCAGCGGTTCCTCGCCCGGCTGCTGGCCGCCGATCGGGTCTGAGCGGCGCAGCCGCGTGCGCCGGCCACAGTGGTCCCTGCCAGGACCGGGGGGATGGGCCCGGCTAGGATCGGCGCGTGACCGTCACCGCATCCCCGGAAACGCTCGTGCGGGCGATTGCGCTGGGCGCAGTGTGCGGAGCCCGCACGTTCGCCGCACCGGGGATCGCCGCGCTGCAGGGTCGCTACGGCGGTGGCGCGCTGCGCACCACGCTGCTGGTGGCCGCCGCGGGAGAGATGCTCGGCGACAAGCTGCCCGCGGTTCCGGCACGAACCGCGCCGCCGGCGCTGATCGGCCG
>JALYTU010000280.1 GCA_030854125.1 Actinomycetota bacterium
GTGATCGCCGCCTACATCGACCACTACCACGACCGGCCCCACAGCCGGCTGAACTACCGCACTCCCCGCGAAGTCCGTCAAACTTGGGACGACGCATCAGGAGCACTACAAAACCAGGCGGCCTGACCTGTCAACACCCACGGGGAGCGCTCCAGTCGGCGACGACGACGTTTAGCGCCGGAACGATGCAGACCAGCCCAGGGGCGCTAAGCCCGCGAGGTGTTGCGCGCCGCTGAGTTTGGCCGCGCGCGGGCGTGTTCGCGCTGTTCATAGTGGTTCTGAGGTTTTGGCTGGCAGCCTTGGCGTGTTCCTGAACACGCGAGAGCCCCCCCGTCAACTTGGCGGTTCTCGGGAGGGCTCTCTTGGATGCCGGAGGTGGCACCCCGATGTTGATCGTATGTGCCGAGGTGGCTCGGGTCGAGGCTGAGTTGTTGGCTGGTCAGTTGTCCTGTCCGGCGTGTCACGGGGTGCTGGGTCCGTGGGGTCATGCGCGCTGGCGGGTGCTGCGCTGTCGGGCGGGGGACCAGCGGTTGTGTCCGCGGCGGGCGCGGTGCCGTGGCTGCTTGGCGACGCATGTGTTGTTGCCGGACCTGTGTCTGTTGCGCCGCCGGGATGAGGTGTCGGTGATCGGCTTGGCGCTCGTCGCTCATGTTGCTGGAGAGGGGTATCGCCGGATCGCGAGACGGTTGGGGGTGCCGGCGGACACGGTTCGTGGCTGGCTGTCGCGGTTCGCTGAGCGGGCTGAGCTGGTCCGGGAGTTCTTCACCAGGTGCGCGGTCAGTCTGGATCCGGAGGTCGGGGCGGTGTTGCCGGCCGGTAGCGGCGTCGCGGACGCGTTGGAAGCGGTCGCGGTCGCCGCCAGGGCGTGGGTGCTGCGGTTCGAGCTGGCTGATCCGTGGTCGGTGGCCTCAAGGTTGTCGGGCGGGTTGGTGTTGGCAACACGAGTTCCCGCCTTCCCGTGGGCGACGTGAGCTGAGAGGGTCCTGCGCTCCTGAAATGGCGAGTCAGAGAGGCGGGTTGGGTGGACGCGAGCGGCCGTCAAGAGGTCGGGCTTTTTCGGTACGCGTTAGTTCGTGACGCGGCGGATCTGTCGTTGTCAAAGGCTGAGCGTGGCCGGCTGCTCGGCGCGATCGCCCAGCGTGAGCATGTCGGTCCTGACGGGCAGGTCCTGCGGGTCAGCGTGACGACGTTGCGGCGTTGGATCCGGGCTTATCGCCATGGCGGGTTTGAAGCGTTGGTCCCTGTTCCGCGTGAGGTTGAGCCGCGCAGCTCACCCGAACTGTTGGAGTTGGCGTTTGCGATCAAGCGCGAGCGGATGGATCGGACCGCCGCGCAGGTCAGGGAGGTCATGCTCGCCAGTGCTGCCGGTCAGCCGGTGCCGGGCTTGCGAACGTTGCAGACCCATCTCGCTCGTCACGGCCTGAACGTGCGCGGCGACGGGCGCTCCTCAGGGAAGGTTTATGGCCGTTTCGAGGCGTCTGTTCGGAATGAGCTGTGGACTGGTGATGGATTACACGGCCCGAAGCTGGCCGGCACGGCCCGTCGGGCGGTGCTGTTGGCGTTCATCGATGATCATTCCCGGCTGCTGGTCGGTTGGCGGTGGGCGACCGGTGAGGACGTGTTCGGGCTCGAGGCCGCGCTGCGGCCGGGGTTGATGTCCCGCGGTGTTCCGGATCAGATCCTGGTTGACCGCGGCTCGGCGTTCGTGTCCTCGCAACTGCTCCGCGCCTGCGCCGTGTTGGGCGTCCGCCTGATTCACGCGAGCCCGCGGGCGGCGACCACGAAAGGCAAGATCGAGCGATTCTTCCGGACCGTCCGCGACCAATTTCTGGTTGAGATCGATGACGGCGCGGAGCTGCCGGAGCTGAACCGGTTGTTCTCCGCGTGGCTCGAGGTCGTCTATCACCGCCGTGTCCACACCGAAACGGAGATGACGCCGTCAGAGCGCTTTGACGCCGCGGGCGCGCCTGCGCTGCCGACCCCGGCGTTGCTCAGGGAGGCGTTTCTGTGGTCACAGGAACGGACGGTGACCAAGACCGCGACGGTGTCGTTGCACGCCAACAGCTACGAGGTCGACGCCGCGCTGGCCGGCCGGAAGGTCGAGCTGGTGTTCGACCCGTTCGACCTCACGCGCATCGAGGTTCGCTATCAGCACCGACCGTTCGGGCTTGCGGTGCCGCTTCTGATCGGCCGCCGCACCCATCCACACGCCGAACGGGAGCTCCCACCGCCGCCGATCGGCACCGGGATCGACTACCTCAAGTTGCTCGCTGACAAGCGCGACGCTGAGTTGGGTGGCCGCCGGATCGACTACGCCAGCCTCACCCAGCCCGGCGACGGCGACGGCGACGGCGACGGCGACGGCGACGGCGACGGCGACGGCGACGGCGACGGCGACGGCGACGGCGAGGATCGTGACATCAACGAGCAGGAGGACCGACAGTGAGTATTGACCGCTTGCGCGCCCACTACGGGTTTACGCGCATGCCGTTTTCCAAAGACTTGGCGCCTGGAATGTTGCACGCCCACGGCTCCCATGCCGAGGCGGTCGCCCGCATGTCTTGGTGCATCTCAGAGCAGGCGATCGGTGTCATCAGCGGCGAGTGCGGCGCCGGGAAAACCGTTGCCGCCCGCGCGGCGGTCGCCGGCCTTGACGCCTCCCGGCACACGGTCATCTACTTGGGCACCCCCGGCGTCGGGCTGCGCGGGATCTACACCACGATCATCACCGCGCTGGGCGGCACACCCCGTTTTCACAACGCCGCCCTGATCCCCCAGGCCCAAGAACTGTTGGCTGCTGAAGCGTCAGAACGCGGCAAACAGGTCCTGCTCATCTGCGATGAAGCGCATCTACTGGACGCTGAGTGCCTGGAAGGGATCCGGTGCCTGTCGAACATGGGGATGGACCAGACCGCCCCGTTCTGTCTGCTGCTGCTCGGCCAACCCACGTTGCGTCACCGCCTGCGCCGCGGCGCGTTCACCGCCCTGGACCAACGGATTGGCATGCGTTACGCGATCGGCGGCCTGGACTCCGGGGAGAGCACCAGCTACATCCAGCACCATTTGGCGCTCGCGGGCCGCTCAGACACCCTGTTCTCCGATGACGCGATCGGCCTGATTCATGAGGTGTCTCGCGGGCTGCCCCGTCAGGTCAACAACCTCGCGGTCGCGTCGCTGATCGCCGCGTTCGCGCAGAAGAAAGCGATCGTGGACGAATCAGCCGCCCGAACCGCGGTCGCCGAGGTCTCCGCCGAATGACCAACACGCCGCTGTCGCTGCTTGACCTGCCGGCCGATGACACGCCCCAGCGCGCCGGGAGCGACCTGCCGGCGCCCGCGGGCTGGCCCACAGCACCGGACCCGGCGGTCTATCACGAGCTGCTCGGCGAGATCGTGACCCGAATCGCTCCTCACACAGAAGCTGACCCGGTCGCGATCCTCACCCAGCTGCTCGTCGCCTTCGGTGCCGCGGTCGGCCGCGGCGCGTGGTTCACCGTCGAGGCGACGAGACATCACGCGAACGAGTTCATGATCCTCGTCGGCGACAGCTCCAAAGCACGCAAAGGGTCCTCCTGGGATCACGTCCGGCGCCTCATCGCCGACGCTGACGCGTCGATCGAGCGACGGGTCCTGACCGGCCTGTCCTCCGGCGAAGGACTGATCTGGGCCGTTCGTGACCCGACCGGCCCCGATCCCGGGCACACAGATCAGCGACTGCTGGTGATCGAACCCGAGTTCGCCAGCGTCCTGAAAGCCGCCAGCCGTGAGATCTCGACACTGTCGCCGACGTTGCGCTCAGCCTGGGACGGACGGCCACTCGCGATCCTGACCCGAACCGCACCCGCGCGCGCCAGCAACGCGCACATCAGCGTGATCGGACACATCACCCAAGACGAGCTACGACGCCACATCACCAGCATCGAACTTGCTAACGGCTACCTGAACCGCATCCTGATCGTTGCCTGTCGCCGCCAACGCCTGCTCCCCGAAGGCGGCAACCCCGACCCGCTCGCTCACACCGGTCTCACCCGCCTGCTTCAAGTGGCCGTCAAGCACGCCCAGACAGCCGGCGAAATCCGGCTCGGTCCAGACGCTCGCGAGCTCTGGCATCACGCCTACCGAAAGCTCGCCCGGCCGCTCCCCGGACCGGTCGGCCAGATCACCGCCCGCGCCGAAGCGCACACCATCCGCCTCGCGCTCATCTACGCCCTCAACGACGGCGCCACACAGATCAACGCGCCGCACCTCAAAGCCGCGATCGCGCTACACGACTACGCCACCCGATCCGCCGCCTGGGCCCTGACCGGCGCGACCGGCCAACCGCTCGCCGAACAGATCCACGCCGCGCTCACCGCCAACCCAACCGGGCTGACCCGCAGCCAGATCAGCGACACCCTCAAGCACAACCAGCCCGCCGGTGACATCGACCTAGCGCTCCGCGCTCTTCAACACGCCCACCGCGCGACCGTCACCCAGATCGCGACCGGCGGCCGCCCCGCCCAACTCTGGACCGCAACCCCGAGCCCTTAGCGACTTACTTCTTCTTTCGTACCCCACCCACCGACGACCACCCAGAACAGCACCACCACGACCAAGATCAACGGCGCTCAACAGACGCCGAAGCGATCGCGGTGCATATCGATGAACGCGCTCACTTCGTTCGGTCTGCGTCGAGCTCGGCCGCGAAAAACACCGACGCGGCCTTCAAGATCTCGTTCGCGCGACGCAGCTCGAAGTTCTCCCGGCGGAGCTTGCGGATCTCCTCACGCTCACCAATCGACAGCAGATCCGGGCGCTCGCCCGCGTCGGCTTGCGTCTGGCGCACCCGCCGCCTGAGCGTCTCGGCGCTCATCCCCAGAT
>JALYTU010000281.1 GCA_030854125.1 Actinomycetota bacterium
ACACCGACGTTCAGACGCCATCGATCGCCAGCGGGTACGCGATTCCCGACGGCTGCTGTGACGAGCTGCTCGCGCCCGACGGCAGCCCGCTTCCCCACGCCGAGCTGCTGATGGCGACGCTTGAGCGTCTCGGCCCCGACGCGTTGGAGGCCGCCGGCGAGCGCCGCGACACGATCTTCATGCAGCAGGGCATCACCTTCGAGGTGGCCGGCTCCGACGGCGAGCGCCGCGACCGCGCCTGGCCGCTGGACCTCGTTCCCCGCGTGCTCACCGCAGCCGAGTGGACGACGATCAAGCGCGGGCTGGCCCAGCGCATCCGCGCGCTCAACACCTTTGTCGACGACGTCTACCACGCCCACGAGATCGTTCGCGCGGGCATCGTGCCCTGGTCGCTGATCGTCAGCCGCCCGAGCTTCGCGAGGCCGGTCCATGGTGTGCGCGCGCCCGGTGGCGTCTACACCCACGTGTGCGGATGTGATCTCGTGCGCGATGGCGCCGGTCGCTGGCGCGTGCTGGAGGACAACGTCAGGACGCCGTCGGGGATCTCCTACGTGCTGGAGAACCGCGTCGCCATGACCCGATTGATGCCCGAGCTGTTCGCCGGCCATCGGATCCGCGCCGTGGACAACTACCCGTCGCTGCTGCTCGACGCGCTGCGCGCCGTCGCCCCGGCCGCCGAGAGCCATCCGACCGTCGTGCTGTGGACGCCAGGACCGCTGAACTCGGCCTATTTCGAGCACGCGTTTCTGGCCCGGCAGATGGGGGTCGAGCTCGTTGAACCGGGCGACCTCGTCGTCCGGGACGCCGTCTGTTATATGCGGACCACTGCGGGCCTGCAGCGCGTGCACACGATCTACCGCCGGCTTGACGATGACTTCATCGACCCGCTCGAGTTCCGCCCCGACTCGATGCTCGGAGTCCCCGGCCTGGTCCGGGCCTACCGCGCCGGCACGGTGGCGATCGCCAACGCGATCGGGACTGGGGTGGCCGACGACAAGGCGATCTACTACTACGTCCCGGAGATGATCCGCTTCTACCTCGGCGAGGAGCCGATCCTCGAGAACGTCCCCACCTACCTGCTCAGCGACGAGCGCCAGCGCTCCGAGGTCCTGCGCCGGCTGCCCGAGCTGGTCGTCAAGCCGACCTCGGAGTCCGGCGGCAAGGGCGTGTTCATCGGGCCCCAGGCCTCGGCCGCCGAGCGCGAGCAGCAGGCGCGCATGATCGAGCACGATCCCGACCGCTTCATTGCCCAGGAGCTCGTGCACCTGTCCACGGCTCCGACCGACACCGGGGGCCACCTCGCCCCGCGCCACGTCGACCTGCGCCCGTTCGCGGTGTTCGGCGAGGAGATCCGGATCGTCCCCGGCGGCCTGACTCGCGTCGCACTGCGCGAGGGCTCGATGATCGTCAACTCGTCGCAGGGCGGCGGCTCCAAGGACACCTGGGTGCTCGATGACGACTCTGCCGTCGACCTCGCGCCCGGCACGCTCCCGACCCACCGGCCGCCGCGCCTGCCCGACGTCCGCTACGGCGGCGAGTGGCAGAACCAGGCCCAGCAGCAACAGCAACAGCAGGCCGGTCAGGAGCCCGGGGCCTGATGCTGGCCCGGATCGCGCAGGAGCTGTTCTGGCTCGGTCGCGACCTGACGCGCGCCGAGCACACTGCGCGCATCCTCGACGGCGCGTTTCACGCCGACGTCGCCGCCGTGCCCGGCGAACGCAGCGTCGCGCTCAGCTGGGAGGGCGTACTGGCCACGATCCGGGCCAAGCCGGCCGCGCCCGATGATCCCCCGACCGCCGAGCACCGGATCTTCGGCGCCGAGGACGCCTCGGTACCGCCCGAGAGCCAGATCACGGCGCTGCGCCGCGGCGAGGTCGCCCGTCTGTTGACCTTGGACACCGACAGCCCGGCCTCGGTCGTCTCCTGCATCGCCCGCGCCCGCGAGCGCGGGCGCACCATGCGCGACGTGATCTCAACCGAGATGTGGGAGGGGCTGAACTCCTTCTACCTCGCGCTTGGTCGCTATGACCTGCAGGCCGCGCTGCGCACCGGCCCGTACTCGGTCTACCAGGAGGTCAAGGAGTACTGCGCGCTGTTCTAGGGCCTGGTGGACCGGACCATGCTCCGGGACGAGGGCCGGGCCTTTCTTGAGGCCGGCGGCCGTATCGAGGAGGCCGACATGGTGCTGCGCATGCTCCGCGTCGCGGTGCCGCGGGGCGCGTTGGACGAGGGCCACGAGACCGAGGCGCTGGCCCTGCTGCACGCCGTCGGAGGCTTTCAGGCCTACCGCCGCTCCGCTCGTGCCGCCCCGACGCTCAGCCCGGTGACCCGCTTTCTGCTTTTCAACTCCAGTTACCCGGGCTCGGTCGCCTCTTCGCTGGACGCATTGGCCGCGGCGAGCCTGGAGGAGATCCTCGCCCAGGTGCAGACCGAGCTCGCCCTCGTCGATCGCGACATCGACACCCGCTACTTTGCCATCGCCGCCCTGGCCGCCCTGCATCTCTAGCGCGGCCGTCCTGCTCTCGAGATGAACTTCGCGATCCGCTTCCTGACGCAGTACGCGTATGACACCGATGTCGTCGACAACCTCAACGCGCTGCGGGTCAAGCCCCACGGCAACGGCCGCCAGCGTTGCGACGAGTTCAACGTCCGTCTCACCCCCGAGGTCCGGCTGCACCGCCACTCTGACTACTTCGGCACCGAGGTTGTCGAGTTCGAGGTCTCCCGCCCGCACCGGTCGTTGACCATCGACGTCCGAGCGCGCGTGAGCACCAAGGCGTCCCTCGAGCCGCCGCAGGCGACGTGGGAAGCGCTGCGCGACCCCGCCTACCGCGAGGCTGGAGGCGAATTCCTGCTGCAGACCGACGACGCGCCCGGACATCCCCTGCTGGACGAGCTGCTGGCCAGAACCGCGGCGGCGGCAAGCCCTCTGGCCACCGTGCTGCTGATCTCAGAGCTGATCCCCGATCGCTTCGCCTACCGGCGAGGCGCGACCTATGTGGACTCGACGATCGCGGATCTGCTGGAGGCCGACGCCGGGGTCTGCCAGGACTTCGTTCATCTCGGGCTCTGCCTGCTGCGCCATCACGGCATCGCCGCGCGCTACGTCTCAGGGTATCTGTTCGCCGCCGAGAACGATGACGCCGGCGAGTCGGTCGAGGTCGACACCCACGCGTGGCTCGAGGCGCTGCTGCCGGCCGGATCGGCCGCAGCCAACAGCGAGCCGGTGTGGGTCGGTGCGGACCCGACCAACCGGGTCCTGGCCGGTGAGACCCACGTCAAGATCGGCCACGGCCGCCACTACGCGGACGTCCCTCCGATCAAGGGTGTCTATCGCGGGGCAGCAACCGCCCGCCTGAAGGCGAGCGTCACGATGACCCGCCTGGAGGGCACCGACCCCGCGTCGATCGCCCGTTCCTGAGCCAGCCGCGGTCAGTCGGCCGGCCAGAAGTCGTCGACCCGCTGCCCGTCGCCGCCCTCGGGGCGATCGTTGCCGACCGCGATGTAGACGAGGCCATCGGGCCCGCTCTCGAACCCCCGCACCACGTTCGGAGCCACCCGGACGAGATCCCACTGAGCCAGCTCGACGATCTCGTCGTCCAGGCGCATCCGGCCTGAGCCCGAGACGACCACGTAGGCCTCCTCCTGCTCGCGGTGAGAGTGGCCGATGGGGATCCGGGTGTCGGGCGGGTAGGCGAAGTAGCTGACGCCGAGGTGATCGGAGTCGATCGAGCTGCGCGCGAAACGGGCCTCGAAGCCGGTGCCGCGACCGGCGGCGCTGTTGTCGATCGCCATCAGGTTGGTATGCGTGAAGTCGGACATGTCACCGAGTCTATGAAGCCGGCCCGGACGGTGGTAGCGTGGCCGGTCATGGGAGAACGCACGCAGTACACACCAGGAACATTCAGCTGGGCCGACCTCTCGACGACCGATCAGGACGCCGCCAAAGCCTTCTACACGAGCCTGTTCGGCTGGTCCTACGAGGACAGCCCGGTTGGTGACGGGGTCGTCTACTCCATGGCCAAGCTCGGTGAGCACCACGTGGCGGCGATCTCGCCCCAGCCCGAGCAGCAGCGCAGCGCCGGCGCCCCGCCGGCCTGGAACTCCTACATCACCGTCGAGAACGCCGACACGGCGCTCGAGCGCGCGCGTGAGCTCGGCGCCACGGTCCACGCTGACGCCTTCGATGTGATGGAGGCGGGCCGGATGGGCGTCATCCAGGATCCGCAGGGGGCCTATGTACTGGTCTGGCAGCCCGGGCAGCATCCGGGCGCGGGTCTGGTCAACGCGCCCGGGGCGCTGTCCTGGAACGAGCTCGGCTCGCCTGACGTCGAGGCCTCGGCCGCGTTCTACTCAGACCTGTTCGGCTGGACCACGGCTCCGATGGAGGGCGAGATGCCCTACCTCGTGGTCAGCACCGCCGCGGGGCAGAGCAACGGCGGGATCCGTCCGCCGATGCCCGAGGGCGCACCGCCGTTCTGGTTGGTCTACTTCGCGACCGACGACCTCGACGCTTCGCTGGCCAGGGCGTCCGAGCACGGCGGCAGCGTGCTGATGGGCAACACCGACATCGGCATCGCCCACATCGGGATCGTCGCCGACCCGCAGGGTGCCGTCTTCGCGCTGTACGCGGGTCCGCTCGAACCCTGAGCCGCGGCCACACCACAGCCGTCGCCCGACCGCGGCGTGCGCGGCGACGGTTGTTCATACTCGAGCCGTGCGTGCCCGGCGCCCGCTGAGAATCGTGAGGCTGCGCGCCGCGCTGGTCTGCGCGGTGGCGCTCACCGCTGGGCTGGACGGCTGCGGTCAGGCGGGTTCGGCAACTGCGACTGGCCCGAGCCCCGCAGTCAGCGGC
>JALYTU010000282.1 GCA_030854125.1 Actinomycetota bacterium
GTCCCTCCCCAACGGCCTAAGGCTGAACTCGAGCGCCGCGAGCGCGGCCTGCACAGCGGGCTCGAGGTCGTCGGCTCCGCGGCGGTGGTAGAGCGGCCCGTCACCGGCGAGCAGCAGGAGTCTGACCTGGGCCACGCCGCGAGCTTCGACCGGATCGCTGCTCGTCAGGCGGTCTGCGAGCTCCCACAGCGTTTCCCGGGATGCGAGCACCTTGCGCCGGCAGACGGGGACGCCGGGCGTGAGCGGAACGACCGGCTGACTTGCGGCATCGACAAGCCGGTCGCAAAGTGCGGGCGAGATCTCCGCGCGCGGGCACCCCGATGAGGTCTCTGGCCCGCAGCGAGAGCGGCGCGCTCGAGTCAGGCGACGCCCCCCGGCCAACGCCCGATCCAGGCGCGCAGCGTACAGGTGCGTCCACAGCCGGGTGCGCACGCGGTCACGTTCAGTGATCACACACTCGGGATTTTTCGCGATCGAGAAGTAGGAGCATCGTCATCGGGATCGCGCGCAGCGTATGCCGCGACGGTCCGCGCCGACATGGGCAAAAGACATGTATCTCGGTGGACCTTGGACGACGACCAGATGGGCACTTCTCCAGGGTCGGTGTACAGCCTTTCAACCATCGACGCGCTCAAGCGCCGGTGCCACGGTTAAAGGGCAGTCAGCCGCCACGAAAGCGAGCCTTCGATGAGCGCCACCAAGATCAACGAATCCAACCAACGGCATGCGCCGCTGCTCAGCGCCGGCGCCCCGGTCCCGTGCCCGGAGGCCCAGGTGGTCACCGTGCTGCTCGTCGACGACGATTGCGCCGCGAGCTACAGCCTGTGGGCGCTGCTCAACTGGCAGCCAGGCATCCGGGTGTGCGCCACCGCCGAGAGCGCCGTCGAGGCGATCGGGTTGGTCAGACGGCTGAGACCTGATGTGTGCCTGGTCTCGGCCGCGCTCGAGGGAGGCGAGGGAGTCCGGCTTGCTCACCGGATCACCGAGCTGCCTGAGCCATCGCGAGTCATCATTTACACCGAGCATGCCGGGCAGGATCTCGCCGCGATGGGAGCCATCGCCGGCGCCGCCGACGCCGTCTGGCGCTACGGCGACGCCGATCAGCTCGCACGCACCATCAAGGCCACCGCGGCACGGGGGCTGGCCGCCGGGGTCATCGCATTGCCGTAGTCAGCACGACGCTCGATCCCCGGGAACTGCCGTAGTACGCACGACGCTCGAACCCGGGAACCGCGCGAGCGTTGGTCAGGCTCAACCGGATGGATCGATGATGGCCATCACGATCGTGATCGCGATGCCGAGGGCAATCAGGGCGAGCAGCGTGTACTCCAGCGGCCCAAGCCGACGCCTAGTCCGCTCGACGGAGGACCGGCCGAGGCGCCATTCGCGGCCGCGTCGGCGAGCATGCTCCTCGACTTCGGCTTTATGCCCGCGATCCGTCGGCGTCCTGGCATCGAGCTGATTGTCATCGCCACGGAGCCGACCGCTTCGGCGAGGTGTGTTGGTCTCGTGGCGAGCACCAACGGCTGCCGTCGATTGACGTAGCAGATCCTTCCGTTTTGGCCTCATCTCGTTCCTTCCATGTCGAGAGCGTCAGTCACCGATCGTGAACCAGGCCCAGGATGTTGCGAATGGGTGCTTGCGCCCATCTTCGAAGACACGCTGCCCCGGGAAGATCCACGATGTCTCCGGCTTCGAACGTGGCCACGGCCGCGATGCCGTTGCCGGCTACGCGCGCCCCCGGCGATCAGACCCCGCGAACGCTGCCGTTGGACAGCGCCACGGCTCTGAGACATTGGGTTCTCCGCTCAGGCTCCCGCGTCACGCTGCCGGGCGCCTGAAACGCCGATGTGGCCGCTCGTAGTCGAGCGGTGCCTGTGCACCGGCGGGCAGGCCGGACAGGGCCGGAGTGGGCTTCAGGCGCTGCAGAATGGTTGCCCGGCGGCGGGAAAGCTCCTCTGGTGTGAGCGCGAGGCGCTCGGCGATCGCCTGTGGCGCGATGGCGTGCAACAGCATCCCGAAGATGGCCTGGTCGCGCGGCTCAAGCCGCGCGCGCATGACGTGGGCGACAGACTGGCTGATCGCCGGCAGGTTGTGCCGTCCCTGCGCCACCCGCCTGATGGCGTCGCATAGCTCTTGCCCGAGCTCGTGCTTGCCCAGGAGTCCGTCGGCACCGGCGATCAACGCGGTCACGGCCAGGCCGCCATCCGCGAAGGCTGAATAGACGAGGGCGCGCGCGGCCGGCTGACGGCTCTTGAGATGCGCGATCAGCGATAGACCGTCGCGCCCTTCGCCGAGGTGGTAGTCCACGATCGCTACGTCTAGCGGGTGCACGAGCTTGTCGAGGGCCTCAGCCACGCTGCGCGCCTCGGCTACCACGCTCATGTCAGGCTGATCGTCGATCAGCGCGCGCGCTCCCAGGCGGACCGCGGGGTGGTCATCAACGAGCAGTACCCGGATCGTCCCGCGCTCGGTCGCGTTCGGCTGGACATCGGGATGCAGGGTTTCGGGATGGGGTGAACACGTCAGGGTCATCAGGATTCTCCGTAGATGTGGATGGCAGCCCAGCTTGGTTGCTCAGGGAGGGCTTGCCAATGGAGGTCAACCCCCATCAGCACCGCTTCAGAGCAGCACCCCGACTTAGGGCGTGGCGCTCGCGGAACTGGGCGGCGAGCGCGCCAGGTTTCAGATCACACCGTGGGCGAGCATCGCCTCGGCCACGCGCTCAAAGCCGGTGTGGTCGCGCCCGCGAGGTAGTCACCGGGCGTCCCGTACTCCTCGGCCGCGGCGCGGCAGGCGTCGTGAATGTCACGCATGATCTGCCGCAGGCGCTGCTCGGTCTGCTCGAACCGCCAGTGGTCGCGGGATGCGTTCTGCTGCATCTCCAGGGCGCTGGTCGCCACGCCGCCGGCGTTGGCGGCCTTGGCCGGCGCGAACGCCACTCCGGCCTTTGCGAACACCCATCGTGACATCGTGGTGCCGGTTCGCGTCAGCGGGACCGTGATCGACGAGGGGGTGGTGCGCTCGGCGGTGATGTTCGTGGCGCTGTCCGTTCGGGCTCCTACGCCGGTTCAGCGATCTCTCAAGAGTGATGCTGTCAATCCTGATGCTGCTCGGACGAGTCGAAATCGTGCCGATCGCCGTGCTGTGCACACGCTCTTACTGGCGTAGCTGACGCAATCGATCCCCTCCGCGTGTTGCTATCGGGAGCCAACCAAGATGCTCAGTTACACCCATACGCGCCGGCCATCTCGCGATCTAGGTTTGATCGTGACCGCAGCCCAAGCCACAGAGGCCCAGGCCGAGGTCCGACCCCATCTCAACGAAACAATGGAGGCACGCCGTGAGCGCTACGAAAACATCCCGCGTCAGACGGATCGCCCATCGGGTCAAGGAGGTCTGGGCCGAGCTTGACTACGCACAGGCGCGACTCCTGGAGATCAGGACAGGTGTACCCGGACTGACGCGGCGCGGCCGTCCGCGCAGCGCCCGCCAGGTCCACGGGTCGAGTTCTCGTCCCCAGCCGGTTGGCTGAATCCCTGGGGACTGAACTGACGGTCAGACAAAGTCGCCCCGAGGTTCGGTTCGGTTCTCCGTGGTGTATGTGGGCGCCCGACCCTTGGGTCTGGCGACGACGCCCGCCCCGGCCACCGGTGCCCTCGTCGTGCCGGGAGGCGGTGCGCGTCTGCGCCGGTTCGCCGGGTGTCCCGGTAGGCCCGCGCCGTTCTGCCTTGGCCCGGCGATCGCAAGCGCTGGTCCCGTTGGCTCCCTACGCCGACTTCGCCCCCGTGAAGAGATGCGGTCGAATTCTGGCGCTGACTCAGACCGGTCGCGATCGTACCGACGCCGTTTTGTTCGCCGCTCCTTCTGTTGGAGGTGACCCGACGTTGAGCGCGCTGCGAGGTGCCGCCGACCTGAGCGTACGCTTCGGCGGTGACCTCGGACGCGGGCAACTCGGGCGCTGGCGTGCCGACTCTGGACGAGGAGCTACTGCTGTGGGGGGGCGATGAACCTCTGGCCGTACAGTCCGCCGATGCCGAGCGCATCCAGGACATCGCCGCCGAGTTCGCGCTGGGGTTTGAGCGGCTCGCGGCGATCGGGCCGGCGGTTACCGTGTTCGGGTCGGCGCGGACGCCTGAGGCCCATCCGCATTACCGCCTGATACGGCAGGTAGGTGCGGAGCTGGGGCAGGCCGGTTACGCGGTCATCACCGGGGGCGGTGGCGGGCTGATGGAGGCCGCCAACCGCGGTGCCCGCGACGTGGGGGCGCTGTCAGTTGGCTGCAACATCGAGCTGCCCCACGAGCAGGGAAATAACGGGTATCTGGACATTAGCCTGCGGTTTCGCCACTTCTTCGTGCGCAAGGTGATGTTTGTTCGCTATGCGAGCGCGTTCGTGATCTGCCCGGGGGGCTTCGGGACGCTGGATGAGCTGTTCGAGGCGCTGACGCTGATCCAGACGCGGACGATCCGGGACTTCCCGGTCATCCTGGTGGGTGAGGGCGAGTGGGAGGGCCTGCTGGTCTGGCTGCGCGAAAGAGCCCTCGCCGACGGGCGAATCGAGGTCGGGGACCTGACTGGGCTTCACGCCGTCAGCGGTCCCACGGAGGTGGTCAGGATCGTCACCGCCGCCCGCGAGGGACAGCGGGCACAGGTGGAGCTCCGGCGGCGATGTCAGTGATGCCGACGCCGGGATTGGTCACAGCTCGCCGCTTGAGCTCGTCGCTCTCGAGTCGCTGTGATCGGGTTGGGTCTGGCCGGTGCCGGCGTCAACCGAGCTGCCGGCCGGGAAGCCAGAGAGGTACAGCGCGATGATCGCCAGCGCTGCGCCGAGCAGCGCGGTGATCGCC
>JALYTU010000283.1 GCA_030854125.1 Actinomycetota bacterium
GGGGGGCCGTGGCCCCAGCGACTTCGAGGCCCGCGCCGACTTCACCGCCGAACTCGCCGAGTCAAACCCGGAGTGGAAGCTCGACCTCAATGACGACGTCGTGGCCACCTGGCGCGGCGAGCAGGGCCGCACGGCGGAGATGACGCTCGTGTGGGGCGTGCCGATGATCAGCGACGGGGTGATGGTCACCGCCGAACTGGCCGGTCTCGCGGTCGACCAGTGCGCGCTCGTTGACGAGCGCTTCACGCTGCTGGCACCCGACAACTACCGCTCGGACTACCTCGAGGTCAAGCTGTGGGACAAGCGCGGCTCAGAGCTGGCCGTCGAGTCGCTCTACGTCGACGACGAGGAGGATTCTGACGAGGCCGCTCCGGAGGAGGAGGCCGGCACCGGCGACTGACCGTGCCGGAGTGCGGCGGGGAGTTGGGTTTGGATTTCTTGGTCGGTGAGGGGGTAGTGGCAGGCGGTGATGCCGGTGCTGTGGCCTTTGGTTTGTAGGTGGGGTTCGTCTTGGGAGCATTTGTCTTGGGCTTTGGGGCAGCGGGTGTGAAACCGGCAGGCCGAGGGTGGGTTAGCGGGGGAGGGGGATGTAGGTGAAGGTCGACATCGCGATGATCAGCAGCACGGTGCCGATGCCGGGCGCGATCAGGCCCGACAGACAGCCGCGCACGCCGCACGCCGCGCCGATCCCCAGTCCGAGCACGAGCACGGGGAAGGCGAGGAACACGTCCACGCTGCGTGAGACCGCCGTGTCCACCCAGCCGCGGTAGAACCCGGCCAACAGTCCCAGGACGGTGCCGAGGAGGGCGGCCAAGGCGGTCCCGAGGATCCCGACCTCAAGCGACACGCGCGAGCCGTAGATGATCCGCGAGAGAACGTCACGTCCCAGCTCGTCAACGCCGAGTGGGTGGCCGGAGGCCGGCCCCAGCGGGCTGCCGAACGCGTCGGTGGCACTCGGGTCCTGGACGTTGGGAGCGGGCAGTCCGAGCAGCTTGATGATCAGCGGCGCGGCGATCGCGACGAGGATCAGAAACACGATGAACGTCCCGGCGGTGAGCGCGACCCGATCGCCACGCAGGCGCCGCCAGACCAGCTGCAGGGGAGAGCGGGCACTGACCTCGCCGTCGACGAGCGCGACGCTCACCCCGGCGCCGTCGGGCTCGACCAGCAGCCCCGACGAGCTTCCGGCACTCATCGCGGCACTGACGGCCGCTGACCCACAGCACTGCGCATATGGCGATCTCCCCAGATCTGACGTACCTGTCGGGTGCCGAGCACCTGTCCCCGGGCCCGGTCACACCGGGCCGCGTTGACCCGGACCACGGTGTCACCGCGGCCAACCGTTGCCCAGGGCCAATCGAGCTCAGGCCGACAGGACCAGCACGGCGTTGGCCACGCCCGTCGGGGACGAAAGCCCTGCATACCGCGGCATCATTCGGGTCACGGCAGCGATTGGTACCGATTTGTCGGGCGGATGTGGTCCGGTGCCGGCGACCGCCCGGGCCCGGCGAGCACCCGGGTCAGTCGCCGCGGTTGTGGCGCTCGGAGCGCAGCCGGCGGCGCTCGGCTCGGGAGGGGCGCAGCTCGATCGGTCGGTCCCGGGTTCGGCGCAGGATCAGGAACGCGGCGGTCCCCCACATGGCTGGGATCCACAGCGCGATCGCGTGGTAGACGACGGTGGCCGCGGTGGCGAGCGTCGCGGGCGCGCCGTAGAGGACAAGCATCCCCACCAGACTGCCGTCGAGCACCCCGATGTTGCCGGGCACCGGAATCAGGTTGGAGAGGTACCCGATCTGGTAGGCGAGCACGAGCGCGGCGAGCGGCGGGACCGCTCCGGCGGCGGCGAAACACGCCGCGAGCACGCCGATGTCACACCACAGGAAGGCGATCGCGCCGATGTTGCGCCAGTCGAGTGCGAACAGAACGCCTTCGGTGGAGCGGATCGTGCTCGCCGCTTCCAGTAGCAGCGAATGCACGCGGCCGGGCGCTTGCCGGGCGGCGAGGCGTTCGCTGAAGCGGGGCAACAGCAGCACCGCGATCAGGACGCCGACGCCGACCGCAGCCGGCACGACGCTGAGCAGCGGGTTGCTCGGGCCGGGCAGGATCCCGGTCCACAGCGCCAGACCGGCCAGGACGAGCGTAATCACGTTGATCGCGCTGGTGAGCAGAAACAGCACCGCGGAGCGCTCGGCGATCCGGCCCGGGGGGCCGCCGCGCTCGACCAGCAGCCAGGCACCGACCGCGACACTGCCGGCCCCGCCCAATGAGACCGCCGCGCCAAAGGCCAGCTCGGACAGCGCGACCCGGGCGCCGAAACGGACCGGGGCCCGCTCGAACACCTGCAGGAACGCGATCACGTAGCCGATGCAGGAGAGGAGCTCGAGCCCAACCGCCAGGACCAACCAGCCGCCGCTCATCTCGCTGACCGCGTCCCCGACGCCGTGCAGCCCGGGGACCGCGAGCAGCAGGCCGACGACCATCGCCACGAGGATGATCAGCGAGATCAAACCGCGCCACAGGCTGCGGCTGGGATCGGTCAGCGTGGAGTCCGGACCATCACCTCGGGGGCGCGGCTCGTCCGCGGTGGCGCTCGCCATGGTTGACTATTCAATCAGTGTCCCTGGTCGAGATTTCTGACGCCGATGCGGTTGGGGTCCGCGCCGCGAACCCGAGCGCGTTCACGTTGACGGGGACCAACTCATGGCTGGTCGGCCGCGACCCGGCGTGGTTGATCGATCCCGGGCCGGCCCTGACCGGGCATCTCGAGGCGCTCGTGGGCGAGATCGGCCGCCGTGGCGGCCTCGGCGGAATCGCGCTCACTCACGATCACTTCGACCACAGCGAGGCAGTGCCGGTCCTACAGGGCCGATTTCGCGGCACTCCGCTCGCCGCGGGCCGGGGCGAGGCCGACGCGCGACTGCAGCCCGGCGGGCGGTTCGGGCCACTGGAGGCGGTCGCGACGCCCGGCCATGCCCCTGACCACTTCGCGTTGCTGTTCGGGGACGTCGCCTTCACCGGCGACGCCGTGCTCGGGCGCGGGAGCGTGTTCATCGCCCCCGATCCGGGGGCTCTGGCCGGTTATCTGGAGGGCCTGGCCCGACTGCGGGCCCGCACGCTGCGGCTGCTGGCCCCCGGCCACGGCCCTATCGTCGATTCCCCGGCGGCCAAGCTCGACGAGTACGTCGCCCACCGGCTCGAGCGCGAGCGCCGGCTGCTGCAGGCGCTCGCGGGTGGGGCGAGGTCGGTGCCCGAGATGCTCCGCGGTGCGTGGTCCGAGGTGCCCGAGGCCCTGCGTCCCGCGGCCACCATCACGCTCGCCGCCCACCTGGACAAGCTCGAGGACGAGGGCCGGCTGCCGGCGGGTGTGCGGCGTCCGGCGCCGTTTGAGCTCAGGGCGCCGTAGGGACAGCGGGCGGCCGCGAGATGCGCTTGCGCCCGCGCTCATCGGCGATCGCCAGGCGCCGACGAGCCATCTCCATCGCAGCGGCCAGCGGCGTGACGCCGAAGCTCTCAGCCTGAGCGAAGATCTCTTGCAGGGTGTCGGCGATCGAGCCCACGCGACGCCGGGCGACCCCAGCGTCGTAGCCGCCCATCTCCTCGGCGATGTTGATCAATCCGCCGGCGTTGGCCACGAAATCGGGCGCCCAGAGGATCTGGTGCGTGGCGAGCAGATCGGCGATCCGGTCCTCGGCGAGCTGGTTGTTGGCCGCGCCGGCGATCACCCGGCAGCGCAGCCGCGGCACCGTTTCGTCATCGAGAAATCCGCCCAGCGCGCAGGGCACGAGCACCTCGACCGGCGCTGTCAGGGCCTGCTCGGGGGTCAACCAGTCCGCGCCGAGCTCAGCGGCGAGCCGGCGCTTGTCCGGGTCAACGTCGGCGACCATCAGACGCGCACCGGCTCGAGCGCACCGTCGGGCGACGCGCGAGCCCACGTGTCCCAGGCCGATCACCGCGATCGTCCGGTCGCGCAACTCGGGGTTGCCAAACGCATGCCCGCAGGCGGCGGAGATGGCGGCCTCGACGCCGAGTGCGGTCATCGGGCTCGGATCGCCCGATCCCCCTCGACCGCGAGCCAGCCCGGCGACATGCGCGGTGCGGCCGGCGATCAGGCTCATGTCGCGGCTGGAGGTTCCGACATCCTCGGCGGTGACATAGCGTCCCCCGCACGCCTGAACGGTGTCGGCGAAGTCCAGCAGGGCATCGCGCCGGTGCCGGGAGCTCAGCGCCGTCCCGGGTCGCACCATGATCACCCCCTTGCCGCCGCCGAGCGCGAGGTCGGCGACCGCGGCCTTGAGGGTCATCGCGCGTGACAGGCGCAGGGCGTCGCGGATCGCGGCTCGCGAATCGTCATACGCCCACATGCGGCAGCCCCCCAGGGACGGCCCTCTCAGGGTGGAGTGGATCGCGACGATCGTGTAGAGGCCCGAGCGCAGTCCACGCCGGACGTACAGCTCCTCATGGTCCAGTTGCTCCAGGTAGCGCTCTATCGTGGCAGCAGCGTACCGAGCGCGAACCGATGAGGGGCGTGGCGCCGGGTGACCGCAAAGGTGATGACCCGGCGGCTCAACGTCTCGCCGGCGGCGACCGTCTTGGCGACTGTCGACCCGGTCCGGCTGGCCGCGCTGGTCCCCGATCCGGCCGTCGCGCCCGCGGTTCCGGAGCTCGGCGCGGATCCGGTTGTGCCACCGGTCTGACCCGGGGCCGATGCCGACTCCCCGCCTGATGACGGCGCGGTCGCCGATCCGCTCGACGCCGACGAGCCCGCGGTGAGACTGGATGTACCGGAGCCGGCCACCGCAGCCGCCGAACCGGAGCCCACGGTTGGAGTCGAGCCGGCCGGAGT
>JALYTU010000284.1 GCA_030854125.1 Actinomycetota bacterium
TGCATGCAGACGTCGCCGGCGGGTCATGGCGCCGGCCGACGGTCCAAGCTCAGCGGTCAGAAGACGTCGGCCAGTCATCTGACCACGGAGGTCGGCGGACCCACGGCGCCGGCCGCGCGGCGCAGGCGCTCTGAGCCGGAGTCGGTGACCAGTCGCCTGACGTCATCCTGGGCGCTGTCGATGCCCAGCGCCCGCGCGTGCGGTTCAGCGGCGGCGATGCGGTTCTCGGCCCATTCAGCCCAGGCCGGAGCGCTCGCACCCGCTCGTTCGCCCACGGTCATGGCCAGTCGAGCGCTCAGGCCGCGCGGACCAGGGCGAGATCGCCACGATGACGGTCCCGCGCAGCGGCCACGCAGGCTGCGAACAACGACGCCTGCTCGGGACGGTCGGTCAGGCCCTCGCGTGCCACTGGACTCCGATCACGAAATCCCGGTGAGTTGACATGGCAGCTGCTGCCCACGATGCCACCCAGGCGGCTGTCGGGGGAGACCGAGACGGGGTGGGTCGGCACGTGCCCCGGCAGACGCTGACGGTGACCGATCGACTCGCCGACAACCTCAGGGAGGTGCTGGTGCAGCGTTCCGCCGCGGGCGACGTTGAGCACCTGCATCCCGCGACAGATGGCGAGGATCGGCAGTTGCCGCGCGTCGGCCGCCCGCACGAGGTCGATTTCAAACGCGTCCAGCTGGGGCTCGGTGGGTCCGACGCGGCAGCTGCGCCGGGCGCCGTGTCCGGCCGGGTCGAGGTCCGGACCGCCCGAAAGGCAGACCGCGTCGGCGCGATCGAGCAGCGCCTCGAGGCCGGCCGACGGCATCGGCGCGGCGACCACGGGAAGGTGCAAAGAGTGCCCCGCCCGGGTAAACACTGCCCATGCCTTCGAACAATCCTTCATATCAAGAGTCCAAGCAGGTCGCCGAGGAGAGCCGCGAGAGCGAATGGCAGAAGCCATCGTTCGGTCGCGAAATGTACCTCGGCAACTTCCAGCTCGACCTGATCCATCCTCAGCCCAGGCCCGACCCCGAGCGCGCCCGCGAAGGGCAGGAGTTCCTCGGCCGGTTGCGCGCCTTTCTGACCGGGCGGGTCGACCCGCTGGAGATCGAGGCGACCGGCAAGCTCGGTGATGACCTGATCCAGGGCCTGAAGGATCTCGGCGCCCTCGGAATGAAGATCCCCAAGGAGTACGGAGGCCTCGGCCTGACCCAGGTCGACTACAACCGGGCGCTGTCACTGGCCGGAACCTGGCACGCCGCGATCTCGACGCTGCTGTCCGCTCACCAGTCGATCGGTCTCCCCGAGCCGCTGAAGACCTACGGATCTGAGGCCCAGAAGCGCGAATGGCTGCCCAAGGTGGCCAAGGACCACATTTCCGCGTTCCTGCTCACCGAGCCCGACGTCGGATCGGACCCCGCGCGCATGTCGGCCTCGGCCGTGCCGACTGAGGACGGCAGTGGCTACGTGATCAACGGCACCAAGCTGTGGGCGACCAACGGCGCGATCGCCGACGTGGTCGTGGTGATGGCCGTCGTCCCCAAGCGCGACGGCGCCAAAGGCGGTATCACCGCCTTCATCTGCCCGATGGACTCCGATGGGGTCACCGTCCGGCACCGCAACGAGTTCATGGGGCTGAGGGGGATCGAGAACTCGGTGACCGAGTTCAAGGACGTGTTCGTGCCCACCGAGAACGTGATCCAGGGTGAGGGCAAGGGGCTGAGGATCGCCCTCGGCACGCTGAACACCGGACGCCTGTCGCTGCCCGCCATCTGCGTGGGGGCCAGCAAGTACTCGCTGAAGATCGTTCGCGAGTGGGCCAACGAGCGCAAGCAGTGGGGCCAGCCGCTGGGCAAGCACGATCCCGTCGCCCAGAAGATCGCCTTCATCGCCGGGACAGCGTTCGGTCTCGAGGCGGTCGTCGACGTCTCCTCGCGTCTGGCCGACGAGAAGCGCCGCGACTTCCGGATCGAGGCGGCGATCGCCAAGCTTTACGGTTCCGAGCGGGGCTGGGAGGCCGTCGACACGATGGTCCAGGTTCGCGGGGGCCGGGGCTATGAAACGGCTGCGTCACTGGCGGCGCGGGGCGAGAAGCCGGTGCCGGCCGAGCAGATGCTGCGCGATATGCGGATCAACCGCATCTTCGAGGGCTCGACCGAGATCATGCACCTGATGATCGCCCGCGAGGCGGTCGACCAGCACCTGCAGATCGCCGGCGACATCCTGCTCGGAGACGGTGGCGTGGGCGAGAAGGTCAAGCTCGGCGCCAAGGCCGGAGCCTTCTATGCCAAGTGGTTCCCGTCCCTGACCGTCGGCGCCGGACAGGACCCGCGGTCATTCGACGAGTTCGGGTCGCTGGCGCGGCATCTGCGCTACGCCGAGCGCTCCTCGCGCAAGCTGGCGCGGTCGACGTTCTACGCGATGGGCCGCTACCAGGCCAAGCTCGAGCAGAAGGGCGAGCTGCTGGGCCGGATCGTCGACATCGGCGCCGAGCTCTACGCGATCTCCTGCGCGTGCGTGTACGGCTCCACGCTCGGCACCGAGGACCCCGCCAACCGTGAGGCCGTGTTCGAGCTCGCCGACCTGTTCTGCGGGCAGGCGCGCCGCCGCGCCGACGCGTTGTTCCACGCGCTGTGGGCCAACGACGACGCCGAGCAGTTCGACGTCGCCCAATCGGTACTCGAGGGCCGGTACACGTTCTTCGAGCACGACGTGCTCGATCCGGCGGGCAGCGGGCCGATGATCCCCGAGCACGAGGCCCCAGCGGCCGCGCCGACACCGGAGACGGCCACCGCCTGATCAACCGCGCTCGCGGCGCCGGCGGCGGCGCTCGCTGCGCTGCCGCCGCGCCTCAGCGCCGCAGCGCGTGGATCGCGTCGAGGATCTCCTTCAGGCCCCCCGCCGTCTGGGTGTTCAAGCGGTCGAGGATCCGCTCGGTGTCCTCGAAGGTCTTGACTGCGCGCGCGTCAGCGGCCGCCGACTGCACGTTCTGGCCGACCATCAGCGCCGGCAGCAGAATGAGCTGGATCCAGTTGGAGGAGACCCAGTTGATGATGATCGTCAGCTGACCGGTCTGCACGGCCGACGGGAGGCTGATCAGGGCGATTCCGTTGAACACGTAGAAGCACCACATCGTCCCCACCACCTTGGTGAGCACGATCGCCACCTTTGCGTTGAAGCCGTCGACCGCCTGCAGATCGTGGCGGATCGTGCGTGGGGAGAGCCGGAGCACCATCGGCAGGTAGCGGTGAGCCCGGATCGGCGCCTGGGGCGCGGGGCCGGGCGCCGAGCGGAGCCCTGGTGTGTCGCTCATGGGCGACCAGTTCGCCGGATCCCGGTGCGGTCCTGCCCGGGGACCGCGCCCTAGCCTGAGGCATATGACCAACCACCAGCACACGATCAACTCGGGCTTCGGTGCCCAGACGACTGCGCGGGAGGTCCTGGACGGCATCGACCTCGCCGGGCGCTTCGCGATCGTCACCGGCGGCTACTCGGGGATCGGCCTGGAGACCACGCGTGCCCTGCGCGGCGCCGGCGCCGAAGTCCTCGTGCCTGCCCGGCGTCCGGAGACGGCGCGCGAGGCGCTGGCCGGGATCGGCGGCGTGACCGTCGACGAGCTCGACCTCGGTGATCTCGACAGCGTTCGTGCCTTGGGCGCCCGCGTGCTCGACGCCGGCCGGCCGATCGACATCTTGATCAACAACGCCGGCATCATGGCCACCCCGGAGGCACGGATCGAGATGGGCGGGGTACAGGTCGAGTCGCAGTTCGCCACCAACCATCTCGGCCACTACGCGCTGACCAACCAGATCTGGCCGCTGCTGGCCGACGGCGGCGCCCGCGTGGTCGAGCTCTCCTCCCGCGGGCACCGCAACTCGCCGATCCGCTGGGACGACATCCAGTTTGAATCCGGCTATGACAAATGGGCCGCCTACGGTCAGGCCAAGACTGCCAACATCCTGTTCGCCGTGCATCTCGACGCGCTCGGTCGGGGCTACGGCGTCCGCGCCTTCGCCTGCCATCCCGGTGCGATCATGACGCCGCTGCAGCGCCATCTCCCCCGTGAGGAGATGGTGGCGCTGGGCTGGATCGACGAGGACGGCACCCCGATCGGTGCCGGCTTCAAGACCCCCGAGCAGGGCGCGGCAACCGCCACGTGGTGCGCGACGTCACCCCAGCTGGACGGGCTCGGCGGCGTCTACTGCGAGGATTGCGACGTGGCCCAGCTCGCCGGCGAGGATGCCTCCAGCGGGGTGCAGGCCTACGCCGTGGACGGCGAGCAGGCCGCGCGGCTGTGGGCGATATCGCGCCAGCTGACCGGGATCGACGCCTTCGCCGCGGCGGCGTGAGGTTCCGCGGCTGACGCGTCAAGCGTCGGCGGTGGCTTCGCCGGCCAGCAGCGGCTCCACGAGTCGCCCGAGCGCCTCCATGCCCGCCACCAGGTCGGCCTCGGCGCTGTCCTCGTCTCGGGTGTGGCTGATTCCGCGCAGCGAGGCCACGAACAGCATCGCGGCCGGAACGCCGGCCTGAGCCAGCGATGCGCTGTCGTGCAGCGGGCCCGAGACGAGCGCCTCGCCGCCGCCGCTGGCCGCGCGTGCCGCGGCCACCAGCGAGGGATCGAAGTGGACGGGGTCCTGGTCGTAGACCGCCGCGATCTCGACCGGGCACACCGACGCCGCCGCCAGGTTCCGGGTGCGGCGGTCGAGTGCGTCGAGCGCGTCGAGCTCGGCGTGACGGAGATCCAGGCCGACACGACAGCGCGCGGGCACGGCCGTGATCAGCGCCGGCTCCGCGCTCAGCTCGCCGGCGGTGGCCAGGCCGCCGGCCTGCTGGGCGGCGGCGAAC
>JALYTU010000285.1 GCA_030854125.1 Actinomycetota bacterium
ACCCCAGAACCCCGGCACGAACACCACATCACCCAGCTCACCGCTAACGATCACAACGAACCCACTCACCCGGGCTGCGAATCGGTGAGTTCAGGCTAAGAGTTGGTAGACGTGGCCGATGTTCAGCTGCCCCCACTGCGGTCCGACGCTGCGCTCAAGCTCGGCGCGGAGCTCGTAGCCGTAGCTCTCGTCTCGGTCAAGCAGAGAGAGGATCGCGTGGTGGATAGCCATTTCAGTTCGAACGTTGACGGGCTGGACGTCTTGATGCATTGTTCCTACGCACATGGCCGTGAGTCAAGGGGAAATGGATCAGGCTGGCACGATCGAGCTTGACCGGGTGGTGCGTCGCTACCGGCTCGGCGAGGGTGTGACGATCACCGCCCTGGACGGGGTCTCGCTGCAAGTAGCGGCGGGTAGCGCGGTCGCCCTCAGCGGCCCGTCGGGGTCGGGTAAGTCGACGCTGCTGCACCTCATCGGGGCGTTGGACCGCCCGGATGAGGGGACCGTGACCGTCGGCGGGGTCGAGCTCGGCGGTCTGAAGCCTCGGGAGCTGGCCGCGCACCGTCGTCGGGTGGGGTTCGTCTTTCAGCGCTTCAACCTGCTCCCGGCGTTGACGGTGCTGGACAACGTGACCGTGCCGGTGCTCCCGTTTCGCACCAGCTTTGACAAGTCGACGCGCGCCCGGGAGCTGCTGGCCGCGGTCGGCCTGGAGGGTCGCGAGCGCCAGATGCCGGCAAAGCTTTCCGGCGGCGAGCAGCAGCGGGTGGCGATTGCCCGCGCGCTGATCAACCATCCCTTGATTGTGCTCGCCGACGAGCCGACCGGCAACCTGGACTCCAAAAACGGGGAGGCGATCATCGACCTGCTCCTGGGCTTGCGCGAGCGCGAGGGGATTACCGTGGTGGTCGCTAGCCATGATGTCGCTGTCGCATCGCGCTGTGACCGGGTGGTGCGAATCGTCGACGGTGCTCTGCGCGACGACATCGACGTGCTCGGTGCCAGCGATCTGCAGGCGACGCTCGGGCGGCTGGCTCGCTCCTCGCAGCGGTGACTGGATGCTGCGGCTAATCCGCTCAGAGCTGCTGGGGCGCCGAGAGCGCAGTCTTGCTCTGCTGGCCGGGATCGTGTTGGCGTGCGCGAGCTTTGTCGTGCTCTCGGCGACCGCGAGAACCGAGCAGCTGGGCGTGCACGGGACGATCGCCAAGACGTTTCGCTCCTCTTACGACATTCTCGTCCGGCCCCACGGCACCGAAACCCAGCTCGAACGCGCTCAAGGTCTGGTGCGCGAGAACTACCTGTCAGGAATCTTCGGTGGGATTACGATGGCTCAGTACCGGCAGGTCGCCCATTTGCCCGGGGTTCAGGTGGCGGCGCCGATTGCGATGATCGGCTATGTGCTGCAGCCGGTCGAGTTCAACATTGACCTCACCAGCAAGCTCAGCTCCGCGCCGAGACAGCTGTTCGCGGTCAGCGTGACCCGCGCTACCGACCGGGGGCTTGTGCACCTGCCTGACCAGTCCGGCTACATGTATGTCACCTCGCGCCCGATCGCGCCGCTGACTCAGATCACCGGCGCGAGTCCTTTCATAGGTGCGACCGAGAGCCTGAGCCATGGCCGCAGCGCGCTTGTCTGCCCGACAAGATCGACGCCGTTCGCGTCACCGAACCCATTTCGGTTCGCGGAACGCGGGATCGCTGCTTGCTGGTCGCGGCGTACGGGCCTTCAGGGATTTGGCTGGAGCTATCCGGCGTTTGGGCGCGAACGTTTTGGGGTCACGATCGACTGGAACTTTCCGTTTCTGCTCGCCGCGATCGACCCGGCGGCCGAGGCTAAGCTCGTGGGCGTCAACCGCACCGTGGTCAGCGGACGCTACTTAGAGGCAAACGACGCTCCGGCGGTTAAGGAGTCAGGGCGCGGCCCGCAGATAGACGTGCCGGTGCTGATCTCTACTCACCCGTACGCGGATGATCAAGATCAGATCACCGTCAGTCGCCTGAGTGCCGCGGCTGCGCAGGCGCTGGTCCACGCGCCACTCTCGCGGGTGGCGGCTGGGCGGATCCCAGGCGCCGGCGAGGGAACTGTGATCCTGAAGCGCTCATACACAACCGGCCAGGCCTACCAGCGGCTGCTCGGAACGATTTCGCATCAGCAGCTGGGGGTGATCCAGAACTACTGGTCCAGCGGCCCGACCCAGTACCGGCAACTCGGCCACGTACTGGTTCCGACCACCACGCATGTCCCACTGTCGGCCTGGCGCTCTAACTACGAGTTCACCGGTGCGGTCGACGCTCCAATCGACGCGCAAACGACGAGTTACCGTCCGCTGAACCCACACGTCGGGCTCGCCCACGGCCAGTACACGATCCATCTGCCGACCCTCCGCGCGGTTGGGAAGTTTGATCCGACCAAGCTGCCTGGGTTCGACCCGCTGACGCGGCTGCCATTGGAGACCTACAACCCCCCAGTGGCGGCACCCGCCGACGCTCGCACTCGCAGGCTGCTTAGCGGGCAGAACCTGCTTCCCGACGCGAACCCCGCCGGCTACCTGCAAGCGCCTCCGCTGCTGTTGACGACGCTCTCCTCAATCCCCGCCTTCACCGACCGAAGCGTGTTTCCCAACGGCAACGACAGCGCGCCGATCAGCGTAATCCGCGTTCGGGTCGCCGGCGTGCGTGGTGCCGACGCGCTAAGCCGCGAGCGGGTACGGCTAGTCGCCCAGAGGATCGCGCAAGCGACCGGTCTGCAGGTCGACATCACGATCGGCTCCTCCCCAACGCCGATGAGGATCAACCTGCCAGCCACCTCGCAGCGTCCCGCGCTTGAGCTGTCAGAGGGATGGGTCAAGAAGGGCGTCTCGGTCTCGATCCTCAACGGCGTCGACCGCCAAAGCGAAATCCTGTTCGGGCTGATCCTGATCGTCGCTGTTCTGTTCCTGACTAACGCTGCGAACGCGAGCGTCAGAGCGCGTCGCACCGAGCTCGGGATCCTCGCCGCGGTCGGCTGGACCAGGCCGAGCCTGTTCGCGGTCATCATCGGCGAGCTCGCCACGATCGGCCTCGTCGGCGGCGTCATTGGAGCCCTGCTCGCGCTCGCGATCAGCGCCGCGCTCGGCGACCATCTCGCGCTCACGACCGCGGCGGTGGCCGTGCCCGCCGCGCTGGCGATCTCCGCCACCGCCGGGCTGATCCCCGCGCTACGCGCCTGCAGGCTTCAGCCCGTCGCCGCCGTCAGACCCCCCGTCCTTGAAGCCGCGCGCGCCTGGCACGCGCGCAGCCTCACCCAGCTCTCCCTGATCAACCTCCTACGCGCACCCGGACGCAGCCTGCTCGGCGCGCTCAGCCTCGCGATCGGCGTATTCGCCCTCACAGTGCTCGTCGGCGCGACACTCGCGTTCAAGAACCTGCTGATCGGCACGCTGCTCGGCAGCGCGGTCTCCCTGCAAGTCAGTAGCAGCGACTACGCCGCAGTCGCGATCATCATCATCCTCGCGGTCGCCGCGGTCGCCGACGTACTGTTCCTAAACCAGCGCGAACGCGCATCAGAACTCGCCACACTGACCGCGACCGGCTGGACCAAACGCAGCCTCAACCGGCTGGTCACGACCGAAGGTGCCTGGATCGCGATCCTCGGATCGCTGCTCGGCGGCGGTCTCGGACTCGCCGCCACCGCAAGCCTCTCCCACGCCCTCCCGCCGACGCTGCTGCTCACCACTGCCGGCGCGATCGCCGCGGGCGCCCTCGCAGGCACACTCGCTGCGCTCGCTCCCAGCCTATGGCTCGCGCGCATCCCCATCGCCAGCCTGCTCACCTCCGAATAGACAGCCGGCAAGCCCCAACGCGTCCTGGACCCCCGTCCCGGCGCCCTCTTATGAGTCACGTTAATGAGCCATTACGTGATTCAGGGTGCAGATGGCGGCGCTGGGGCCCTGCTACTTGCCGTGGGATGTCCGATGTCGTGGTGGGGCGCCGATGTTTGCTGCGACTCGGTGGCCGCTTCGGATTGCGCTTTCCATGTCTCCGTCGAGAATCTCTGTGTGTTCTCCGGCGAAACGGACCCGGGCGAACCCTGACCGCAGCACCGGCCAGAACTTCACGACCTGGCCGGGGCGGAATATCGCGTAGCCGCCGCCGGTGTGGCGCTCGTTTGCCCACGCCTGGCTGATCTGCGGACCGTTTCGATTCGTCCTGGCCTGGGGGAAGACTTCGTCCAGGTGGTTCGTGGCCCAGGCCGCGCGAGCGTGGCGATCCAGACGGGCCCCGTGCTCGGCTGGGGAGCCGGTGATGAACTGCGTGAGCAGCCCCTGGGTGGAGCGGTAGGAGTCAGTGGGCGCCCAACCAACTCCGAAGGGAAGGTCGGTGATCATGAACCCTGACAGTCCCTGGGGTTCCCAAAAGCGGGTTTCGAACTCGGTGATCACTTTAACCGCCGCGCCGAGATCGAGCCCGAGGATCATCGCGGCGACGGGAGCCGGGAGGGCTGGGGAGAAGCGAACCCGGCGCAGGGGGGTGGTGGGGTGGCCAGCACCAGCCATGCGGCATCGATCGGTCGCCCGCCCGCATGGACCCTGACGCCCTCACGGTGATACTCGATCCTGGTGACCGGTGATGAGAGATGCACGGCGTCGCCGAGCTCAGCCGCCTGAGCGCGTGGAAGCTGGTCGTTGCCCCCTTTGATCCGCATCGTCTCAACGCCGCTGAGCGGCAGGTTGTAGTCGGCTTTCGCTTGCCAGGCGACGTACAACAGCGAAAGCTGGTCGAGGTCGGCGTTGTAGCTGCCGCGGAACTCGTCGGTGATCAGCAGCTCGTTGGCACGCCCGTA
>JALYTU010000286.1 GCA_030854125.1 Actinomycetota bacterium
TTCGGCGTCACCCAGCACCCCTACATCGTCTTCTGCGCCAACGCGTTCGCGCTGCTCGGACTCAGAGCGCTGTTCTTTCTCGTCTCCGGTCTGCTTGACCGCTTGATCTACCTCTCCATCGGCCTATCGCTGATCCTGGCCTTCATCGGCGTAAAGCTGGTCCTTCACTTCGCCCACCTTCACGCCCACAGCGTCCCTGAGATCTCCACCGGCGTCTCGCTCGCGGTGATCATCCTTGTGCTGCTCGCGACCACAATCGCCAGCCTGGCCAAGGCCCGCGCCAACCCCAACCTCAGAGCCCACGCGGGTGCTCTGCGACCCCAGCCGGCCACCACGCCGGACCAGCTCGACACGCCGCGTCACGCCTGAGACTGCCGGCATCGCGCAGCCGAGTGCGCGTCAGCCCGCCAGATGGGTCAGGTGATGGGGGACGGTGGTGATGACGATCCCGGGCTGGCGGCGCAGGGCGCGGAGGAGTTGCCGCGTGATGCCGTTGTGCAGTGCCTGGTGCCAGCGGTGCTTGACGATCAGCTCGGGCAGTACCGATCTGCGTATTCGTCGACGAGCGCTGGTGGTCAGAGAAGGTTGGCAGTTACGTGCAATCGCCAGACAGCCGCGAGCTCGACGCCAGTCTGCTGCTCGGCGCCTTGATGGGCTACCCGGCTAGGCGGGATCCGCGAATGAGTCGTCGCGACGTTGGTCCTCACGACCGCACTGAGCACCACGGGTGAGCTCGGGCTTTACGCGGATGGACCTACCTACCCTTCCTGCTAGGGACGACCGTCTCCCCTGATCGCACCCGCGCGAAGGCCCTGGGCTACGTCATGCACTTCGTCGCCGGACAGCTCTTCGCCCTGATCTAGTTCGGGTATCTTCTCGGCGATCGCCCACAGCGGCTGGTGGTGGGGAGCCGCGTTTGGCCTCGCCCACGACCTGTTCGCTGGGATTGCACTTGTCAACGTGCTGCTCTCGGTCATTCACCCTCGCATGGGCACAGGATCGAGTGCTGCCGCCGATCAACCGCTCCTGGAACCCCGCGGCTCCATGATGCTCAACTACGGCCGTCGCACACCGTTGGCGACAATGGTCTCACCTTGCCTACGGCACAATCCGTGGCGGCTTTATCTCACTCGCCTCGTAAGGGCCTGCGACGGCGACCATCCGCGTTGCTCAGGCTTCGCCGTCGGGCGCTCAGTTGGCCAGGGTGCTAAGGCCACGCAGCTCGATCAGGCAGCCCGCTTCGTCGGGATCGTGGGGCACGAAGGCGGCGAGCTTGGCGCCCGGGTTGAGCACGTCCAGCAGGCCGCGCGTGATGCCCTTGTGCAGCGCGCAGATCGCCGGCTGGTTCTCGCGCACTGCGTCGCGATAGGGGCAATTGCCTAGGCAAAGCGTGACCCGGTCACCTTCGTCGAGCTTGACGGTCGGGTTGAATCCAAGCGCGCTCAAGGAGGTCTTGAGCGGGTCCGGGTCGGCCGCCGCGTCGGTGGGCGCGATCTCGCGGCCGATCTCGCGGCCGGTGTCTTCGATCCCGCGCAGCCCGCCCCGTCGCGATCGGATCGGCCGCGCCAGCCAGCGGCCCAGATCGTGGTACGCGTGTGGCGCCTCACCGCCCGGTTGCGCGTCGGCCGCGACGGTCCACGCGTCGCGCGGTCGTCCGCGCGGCTGGCGATCGCGAGCGCGCTCCACCAGGCCAGCGTCTTGCATCCGCTCGAGATGGATCCGCACGCCGTTTGGATGAAGGTCGAGCCGCTCGGCGAGCTCCACCGTCCCTACCGGGCGCTTTAGGTCACTGAGGAGCGCGAACAGGCTCGCCCTCGTCCGCTGGGCGAGCACATCATCCGGAGCGATCGCAAGAGGAGCATCCACGCAGGACACTTTACACACTCGTGCTTGCAAAAAAAGGGCGGGCCGGTACCTTCTTCCATAGGCAGTGTAAATAGAGCCGTTAGCAAGGCACCCTCCTGTGACGTACGTGATCACCGAACCGTGCATCGGCGTCAAGGACGTCAGCTGCACCGAGGTCTGCCCCATGGACTGCATCCACCCAACGGCCGATGAGCCCGGCTTCGCGGAAGCCGAGCAGCTTTATATCGACCCGGAGGAGTGCATCGCCTGCGACGCCTGCGTGGAGGCATGCCCGGTCGACGCGATCACCTCCGAAGACCAGGTGCCGCCCGAATGGCAGCACTACATCAGAAGAACGCCGCCGACTACGAGAACGGGCGATCGTGATTGTTGTGCTCACCTATGCGAGCGCTTTAGTCCCACGCACGCGCACGCGCGGGATGAGGATGTTGTTCTCCTCGTGGATGTGCTGGTGGAGGTCCAGCTCGAATGCAGTCAGTGCGTCGACGAGGGAGCGGTGCGTGCCGCAGAGCGCGCGCTCACGCTCGTAGCCGCCGCCCAGCACGCGGGTGCGACAAGCCCGTGACCAACGACTGTGTGCTGGCGCTCGTGCTCCTCGAGCAGGCCTTCCTCAACCGCGGTCCCGTGTCGTTCGCACGCGAGACAGGCCGGGAAGACCTCGTTCTCCTCGGCGGCTAGCTGTGGCTCTAGCTCGGCTCGGATCTCGTCGAACGGTCACTCGTTGTAGGTTGTGCAGCTCCGGATGGTCGGCGCCGCGAACGCGCACGACGGTCGAGAGCAGCGCCTCGATGTTGGCGAACGCGTCTTGCAGGCCGTCGTGGTGCGACCCGGAACTGATTCTCCTGAGGTCGATCGACTTCACGCCGTGCCGGGGCTGGCGGACGTTCCGAGAAAGTGTGCCCATCGCGACGCGGCCGCGGCCCAAGCACAGCACGGACACGGGTACGCGCGTGGCGAAGCGCAGCCGACTGACCAGCCACCCGGACAGCGGGGCTTTCCCTCGGCCAGATGGTCGGGCTCACGTCCTAGAGCTGGGTGGAGAGTGTTCTGAGTGCGAGATACACAGCACACCCCATAGCGCCACGGTGCGTTGCCATGGACGATCTACGTTCAGATGAGCAGAGCAAACTCAAACCGGGCCGTGATGCCTGATTCTGGCCGGCACGCATCATCGTTCCCATCCCGGGGCGACAACGTGTCGCGTGACTGGGTGCAGTGCTTGGGCGCTGATGGCCCGGCACGCGAGGAGGCGCTTAGAGACCTGCACGATCTGCTGCTGCGAGCCGCGCGCTTTGAGATAAACCGTCGCCGTCAGACGCTCCCGCACTTGCGCGGCGGTGACCTCGACGACCTTGCGCAGCAGAGCGCTGACGACGCACTCGTCGCCGTGCTCTGCAAACTCGATGACTTTCGCGGCGAGAGCCGCTTCACGACCTGGGCGTACAAGTTCGCGCTGCTGGAGGCGGCAATGACTGTCCGGCGCCTCGCCTGGCAGGGACGCGAATTGCCACTTGAGCCCAATCTCTGGGCACTGATCGCCGACGGTGATCTCACGGCACATCAGCAGGCCGAGACGCGAGAGCTCCTCGTGGCGCTGCAGCAGGCGGTCAAACATGACCTCACGGCGCATCAACGAGAGATCCTCGTCGCCGTCGCGCTCAACGACGTCCCCATCGACATCCTCGCCGGGCGCCTGAACACGACCCGCGGAGCCGTTTACAAGACGCTGCATGACGGGCGGCGCAAGCTTAGAACAAAACTCCTCGCGCGCGGGTTCGGGCCTGGAGCCTACGCGGAAACCGCGACGCCCTGATGCGATCGACTCAAAACTCAGCTCTGGCTGACGGCCGCGGCGGTCTCGCCATGTTCCTCACCTTCACGGCGGCGGTATTGACCTCCACCGCCGCTGGGGCACTTCCCGCGGTCGTCGGGGGGTGGTGGATGCTGGGCGTGGCGCTCGCCGTTCACGTCGCGATGACCGGGGTAGTCGTGCTCACGATCTTCTACGTGATGGGCAGTCGCGCCGTCCCGAGCGCCGACGAGGAACAGCTGCCATCACAGGACCACCGCCCCGAAGGTCGACGCCATGCGCGACCCAAGCCCGTGACGGCAGTATCAGCGTACTGACCTGGGACCGTCACATGCGCGCAAGCATTCCGTGGCGCAGATGGACAGTTGCCCCGCCCCGACCTCGGGATTGCCACCCATAGTAAGGCTCATGGTCGGCTGCGAACGTGGGCACACCTACCAACGAAAGGGCAGCCGTGATGACCTCCGTCTCTATTAGTCCACCGATATCGCAGCACGGCGACCGCGGACACACCCAGCCCGGCGCCGCCGCTCGAACAGGCGACGTCGCTGTGCTGATCGTTGATCATCAGCGTGTGGCGAGGTCTGCCGTTTGGATGATGCTCGGCTGCCAACGACAGATCCGGGTCATCGCCACGGCCGAGAGCAGCAACGATGCGCTCAGCCTCGCGAACGAGCACAAACCCCAGGCTTGCGTAGTCTCGGCCACCCTCGACGATTGGCCTGGCCTCGCGCGTCGCCTGAAGCAGATCGACGGACCGCCGCGAATGCTCATCTACGACGCTGCGGAGGACGCCCGGGTTATAGGCGCGGCGATCATCGCGGGGGCGGACGGGACACTCCGCCGCGACGCACGCCCCGAGGAGCTAGCCGACGTCATCCGTCGCGTGACCTCGGGAGCGATGCTGTTTCCCAGCCTGAAGCCGGGTGAGTTCCGTGAACTGCTGGATTGCGTGGATGACCACGACCGGGCGATCGTGGCGATGTTGCTCGAGCGCGCTCACCCGGACCATATCGCCGGCATATTGGGGCTCAGCGCACACGCCCTCCGCCGACGACGCCAGGCCATTCTCCAACAGCTCAACGCTTTGCGCACCAGCGACGCGAATCGGAGGCACCCCAGATCTGAGCCGCACGCA
>JALYTU010000287.1 GCA_030854125.1 Actinomycetota bacterium
CTCCACCACCGAGATCTACGCCCGCGCAGACGCGGAAACCAAACGCAAAGCGATCGAGAACGCCTACGAGCCACTCACCCCAGACGCCATGCCGGACTGGACCGCAGACCCGTCCTTGATCGCCTGGCTCGACTCCCTCGGACGCTAACCCGAGCGCCTACGTTATGCGGACAAGATCCCCACCGGCAGCGCTCTCACCAGCCCAAACGACCGGACAGGGCGCATAACCCAGCCGTCCGCGTAATGCCTGTTATGCGGAATTCCGCATAACAGGCATTCCTATGCCGTTGCGACGCTCCTTGACTGGTACCGCGACGGCGAGAACGTCGACGCGAAGCTGCCGCTGCTCTGCACGATGCTCGGGCATGCCAAGCCGGAGCACACCTACTGGTACCTCCAGGCCGTCCCGGAGCTGCTGGAGCTCGTCGCCGAACGCTTGGACGGACTGCTCGAGGCGCGATCATGACCGCGCTCGCCCCGACCCTCCAGGCGTTCTTCGTTGAGCGATTGATCAACCAGAAAGACGCCAGCCCGCGCACGATCGCCGCCTACCGCGACACGCTCCGGCTGCTCTTGCGCTACACGTCGGAGCGGACCGGCAAGGAGCCATCCAAGCTCGACTTCGCCGATCTCGACGCCTCGCTGATCTCCGGGTTCCTCGATCATCTCGAACACGAGCGCGGCAACAGTGCCCGCACCCGCAACGCCCGCCTGGCAGCGATCCATTCCCTCTACCGGTTCGCCGCTCTGCGTCACCCCGAGCACGCACAGACGATCGCGCGCGTGATCGAGATCCCCACCAAACGCCACACCCGCCCGCTGCTCTGCTACCTCGACCTCGACGAGATCAAGGCTCTACTCGCTGCCCCGGATCGCACCAGCTGGCTCGGACGACGCGATCACGCGCTGCTGCTCCTCGCGATCCAGACCGGCCTGCGCGTCTCCGAGATCACCAGCCTACGACTACGGGACGTCAGCCTTGACCGACCCGGCGCGCACTGCCGCGTGATCGGGAAAGGCAGAAAGGCAAGGTCCGCGACGCTCACCGCCGAGACCGTCACGATCCTGCGCGACTGGAGCCGCGAACGCCAAGGCGGTCCCGAGGACCCCGTGTTCCCAACCCGGCAAGGAGAACCCCTGACCCCGCGCGGGATCGCGTGGCTGATCGATAAGCACACAGCAGCCGCAGCGCTCCACTGCCCCTCACTCGCCACCAAACGCATCACCCCGCACACGCTGAGACACACCAACGCGATGCTGCTCAGAGCCAAGAAGGTCGACCTCCTCACCATCGCGCTCTGGCTCGGGCACGAAAGCACCACCACGACCGAGGTCTACCTCCACGCCGACAACAACCTCAAACAGGAGGCGATCGACCGCATCGCCCCGACTAGCACCCCGCCCGGCCGCTACCAACCCAGCGACACGGTGATCGCGTTCCTCGATCAACTCTGATTATCCGACGCAAAACAACGCGCGACCCACCTGGCAAAGGCGAATCGTGCGCCACTGCAGATAATCGGCTGCGGCAGATAGTCGCCACTCGAGAGGCCGGTCAGGATCCGTGGCTTCAGCGACGGGTCGGCGGTGAGGATCAGCCGGCGGACGTGATCCCACGATGATCCCTTCCTCGCCTATGGTGCGCCCCAAACTATGTTGCGCTGACTGGGACCTCGCGTTGTGAGACGGCGTTTCGGCTGATGATCGCTGTCGCTGGCTGAGCGCGAGCGCAACATATTTTTCGGCGGGCTGATCGAGTCGTGCCTTCTTGTCAAGCAGGAGAAGGAGGCATCACTGATGTCCGATCAGCCAGCACCCGAGCGTGTCCGGGTCAGCGGCCCGCTGCTGCAGTTCGTCGATGGGTTCCGCGTCGATCTCCTCGCGCGAGGCTATTCGTTGTGGGGTGCGCAGGAGCAGCTGTATCTGCTCGCGCATGTGAGCCGGTGGATGGAGTCCGAAGGGCTCGAGGTCGAGGCCCTGACGCCGGACAGGCTGGAGCGGTATTTCGTCTGGCGCCGGCGGCGGGGGTATCGCCATAGTCTCTCGCCGCTGAGCCTGCGCCGACTGCTCGGCTACTTGGACGGGCTCGGCGTGCTTCCGCCCGTTGACATGGTTCTCTTGCCGGTTGATCTGCTGCTGGGGGAGTTCCGGGGCTATCTGCTGCGGGAGCGGGGGATGAAGGCGAGTTCGGTCGCGCAGTATGAGCCGACCGCGCGCCTGTTTCTGTGCGAGCGCTCCGAGCCGCTCAACAACGCTCTCGCGTGCCTGTCCGCCGGCGAAGTCAACGCGTTCGTGTTACGGGAAGCGCGTCGACGTTCGGTGCGATCGGCGGAGACCGTGATCTACGCGCTGCGCGCGCTGCTGCGGTTCTTGCACGTGCACGGGCTGATCGCCGAGCCGCTCGCCGAGGCGGTCCCGTCGGTCGCGCGGCGGCGGGAGGATCTCCCGCGCGCACTGTCGGCCGGGCAGGTGAAGGCGTTGTTGGAGAGCTGCGATCCGGCGACCCGGGCTGGGCGTCGCGATTACGCGATCCTGCTGCTGCTCTCGAGGCTCGGGCTGCGTCGCGGCGAGGTCGCCGCGCTGTCGCTTGACGATGTTGACTGGCGGACGGGTGAGATCGTGGTTCATGGCAAGGGATCGCGGATCGACAGGTTGCCTTTGCCGGTGGATACCGGGGAAGCGATCGTGGACTACCTGCGCCACGATCGGCCACGCGACCTGTCGGACCGTTCGCTGTTTATCAACGCGCATGCGCCGCTGTGCGGCGTCTCGCGCGGGTGCGTCACTGATGTGGTGATACGCGCATGCCTGCGGAGCGGGATACCGCTGTCCGGCGCGCACCGTCTGCGTCACTCGGTCGCCACCGAGCTGCTGCGCCATGGGGCGGGGCTGGTCGAGATCGGCCAGGTGCTCCGCCATCAGGACCAGACCACGACCGCCGTCTACGCCAAGGTCGACCGGGCGGCACTATCGCCGCTGGCGCTGCCGTGGCCGGGGAGCGAGCGATGATCCCGCTCGATCAGGCCGTCGAGGACTACCTGGCGATGCGCCGCGCGCTGGGATACCAGTTGACCGAGCACGGCAGGGTGCTGCCGCAGTTCGCGGCGTTCCTCGAGCAGCGCGACGAGTCGCTGATCACCACCACGCTGGCGCTCGAGTTCGCGACCTTGCCAGCGCAGGCGAGCGTCGTGTGGTGGCATCAGCGCCTCGCGATCGTGCGCGGGTTCGCGCGCTATCTGCACGCGTTCGACGCCTGTCACGAGGTGCCGCCGGTCAACCTGCTGCCCGCGAAGTTCCGCCGCGCGATGCCGTACCTGTTCTCCGACGCGGAGATCGAAGCGCTGCTCGAGGCGGCGCGGTCGCTGCGCCCGCCGCTGCGTGCGGCCAGCTGCGAGGCGCTGATCGGGCTGCTGGCGGTCAGCGGGATGCGCGTCTCGGAAGCCTGCGGGCTTGACCGCTCCGACGTCGAGCTGGCCGAGGGCCGGCTCACCGTCCGCCACGCCAAGAACGGGCGGTCGCGCGAGATCCCGCTTCACGCCAGCACCGTCGAAGCGCTCACCCGGTACGCCCGCGCGCGCGACGAGCTGTGCCCGGTCCCGAAGGATCCCGCCGCGTTCTTCCTGTCCGGCGCGGGCGGACGCGTCCGTCGTCACTTCGCTTGGAAGTGGTTCGATCAGCTCCGCCACGCGACCGGACTCGATCAGGAGACGCTCGGGCGCCGCGCCCGTCTGCATGACGTTCGCCACAGCTATGTCCTGCGCACGCTCGTGGGTTGGTATCGCGACGGCGGCGACATCGAGGCGCGGCTGCCGCTGCTCTCAACAGTGCTCGGACATGTCCGTCCGGCTGACACGTTCTGGTATTTCGAGGGCGCACCCGAGCTTCTCGCGTTGGCGTGCGAGCGGCTCGAGCGAACCTGGGACGAGCCCTCCTCAGACGGAGCGTCGGACGCGCCAGCGCCGCTGCCGCTCTCCTGGGAGCGCTCCAGGCGCAGCAGGCCACACCAGATGCGCCGAGGAAAGGGTCGGCGATGAGCGCCCTCGCGCCTTTGCTGCAGGCGTATTTCACGGAGCGTCTCGCTCGCCAGCGCGACGCCAGTCCGCACACGATCGCCTCATACCGCGACAGCTTCAAGCTGCTCTTGACGTTCCTGCACGAGCAGACGGGCACACCACCATCGAAACTGCAGCTGAAGGATCTCGACGCTGCAAGCATCACCGCGTTCCTCTCCCATTTGGAGAACGAGCGCGGCAACAGCGTCCGGACCCGCAACGCCAGGCTCACCGCGATCCATTCGTTCTTTCAGTTCGCGGCATTCAAAGCCCCCGAGTGCTCAGAGCAGATCGCGCGGGTGCTCTCGATCCCCGAGAAGCGCTACCAGTCGACGCTGATCAGCTACCTCACCAAGCCCGAGATCGACGCGCTGCTAGCCGCCCCGGACCGCTCCACCCCTACCGGCCGGCGCGACCACGCGCTCCTGTTGCTGGCCGTGCAGACCGGGCTCAGGGCATCCGAACTTGCCAGCCTGCGCTGCCAAGATCTCAACCTCGCCTCAGGCGCCTGGGTCAGATGCGAAGGCAAGGGCCGCAAGGAGAGGTGCACTCCGCTGACTCGCGTTACGGTCAAGGTTCTGGGCGTGTGGCTGCGCGAGCGCAGCAGCGAGGACCCCGGGGGTCCGCTGTTCCCCAGCCGCACCGGAGGGCACCTCACCCGCAGCGCGGTCTGGCGACTGGTCGCCAAGCACACCACCACGGCCCGCGCCCGATGTCCGTCGCTGGCCGCCAAGAACATCACCCCGCACACGCTGCGCC
>JALYTU010000288.1 GCA_030854125.1 Actinomycetota bacterium
ATGCCTTGGCTCGTGCTCGCAGACGCGTTGCATGCCTGGACGCCGGGCGGCTACGCGAGCCGGCGCCCCCGGCCCGGGCACGGGCGGGCAACGGTGATCACGCCACCCTCCCTCGTCGCGGTGCTCGCCGGCGGCTGGACGTCGCTGGTGCCGGTGCTGCACCCGACGGCGCAGGACTGAGCAGCCCGGACGCCGCTCAGGCCGTCGCCGCGCTCAGTGCGTCGAACTGGTCGTCGCTGAGCTCGAGCCCGGCTCCGGCCACGTTCTCCTCCAGGTGCGCGACGCTCGAGGTACCGGGGATCGGAAGGATCACCGGCGAACGCCGCAGCAGCCAGGCCAGCGCGAGTTGTGACGGGCTGGCGTCGTGCTCTTCGCTGAGTGCGGCGAGCGGGCCGCCGGGCTTGGCCAGGCCCCCGGTGGCCAGCGGGAACCACGGGATGAACCCGATCCCGTGCTCCTCGCAATGCTCCAGCAGCGGCTCGGCATCACGATGGCCGAGGTTGTAGAGGTTCTGAACGGTGACGATCTCGGCGGTCGCCTGGGCGTCCTGCAGCTCGCTGACGCTGACTTCCGAGAGACCGATGTGACGGATCTTGCCCTCGTCCTGGAGCTCGTGCAGGGCACCGAGCGATTCGGCGACCGGGACCTGGGGATCGATGCGATGCAGTTGATACAGGTCGATCCGCTCCAGACCGAGCCGGCGCAGGCTCATCTCGCACTCCTGGCGCAGGTACTCGGGGCGCCCGAGCGGATGCCACTCACCGGGCCCCGTGCGGACGAGACCGGCCTTGGTGGCGATCACGAGGTTCTCGGCGTACGGGTGCAGCGCCTCGCGGATGATCTCCTCGGAGACGTAGGGTCCGTAGGAATCGGCGGTGTCGATCAGCGTGACGCCGAGCTCGACGGCGCGCCGCAGGACCCGAATCGCCTCCCCGCGGTCGGCCGGCTCGCCCCAGATGCCGTCTCCGGTGAGCTGCATCGCTCCGTAGCCGAGACGGGTGACCGTGAGGTCTGAGCCGATGGTGAAGGTTCCGGATGCGGCGGCGGTGGTCATGGCGAGGTCTCCTGGGCGGGTGCGTTGGAGCTGCCGGTCACGGAACGGATCGGCGGCGGGGCAGAGGGTTCAGCAGCCGCCGAGCGCGCGCAGGCGATGGCGATAGATCTGCATGTCGGCGTGGACGAAGTCGCCGTGAGTCTGGGTGCGCAGGCCGACGACGTCCTCGTGGTGATACGGGCTCGCCAGGCTCTCGGCGTGACCGATGACGTTGCGCACGGCGACGTGAAAGCGGCAGCGCAGCCACTGGACAAGCCGCAGGCTGGCCCCGATCTCGGCCCGGTCACCGAGCACCTGGCCGTCGCTGTAGCCGACATGCTCGATCCCGATTGCAGTCCAGTTCAGGCCCACCGTGTGCCGGGCCATCGTGCCCAGGGAGACGAGCTGGTGGATCGCGCCGTTGGTGTCGATCACGAAGTGCGCCGAGGTCGCCGGGAGCTCGTGCAGCTCGGAGTCCGGGACGTCGGTGGCGAACGTGTTGTAGGCCGAGCGGTAGCTGGACCCGGTGTAGTGGATGACGATCACGTGCGGGTCGGTCAGGCGCCACGTGGGGTTCAGGAAGCTGCCGTAATGCCGCCGCGTGTAGGCGGTCATCTGGGCCTTGCGGGTCGGCCCGAACGGAATCGGATTCCAGAGGATCGGGGGGCGGGGCACGACACGGGGGCCACCGTCGGACGTTCTGACCAAGCTCACGCGGCGAGCCAGCCCGGCGACGGCGACCGCGGGTGGTCTGGCCCGTGGCTTGGACAGGGACGAAGCCGCGCCCGCGCATCCGGCCAGCGCGAGCGCCAGCCCGGCGGCGACCAGTGATACCCGACGGGGTGCCATCGCCACAGGGTCGCAGATCGCGGCCCGCGTCCGACCGGGCTCAGTCTCGCTCGCCGAGCACGAAGCGCAGCCGCGCGCCGGTCAGGCCGTCGCTGGTGAACGCGGCCGTGGCCCGGTTGAGTGTGAAGCTCAGGCGCGCGCCGTCGTCGGTCGCGACCTCGAGCCGGTGGCCCTCGGCGTCGACGTAGGTCACCGTCCCCGGTACGGTCGCGCCGAGGAAGTCGACCAGCACCTCACCGCCGACCGTGGGCATGGCGCGGATGGGCATCGATCAGGTGATAGCAGCGCCGGTCGCGCGACCGGCGCTGCTCGCGATCGATCTAGACGCCGAGCTGCTCTGACGCCATCCGCGCGCCCTCCAACCGCGCGGAGATCTTCTGCATGGCCACGTCCCGAGCGAAGTCCGGCGAGCCGTGCGCGGGCTTGACATCTCGGCTGAACGGCGAGAACCCGCAGTCGTCGGTCGCGCCGAGCCGCTGCACGGGGATGTGCTGCGCAGCGAGCAGCAGCTCGTCGCGCACGTGCTCGGCGGTCTCGACCTCGGGGGAGAGCGGATTGATGACGCCCATGAAGCAGACCTGGGCGACGCCGTCGGCGTCGTCGCGCCGGTACTTGCCGCACAGCTCATAGACCTTTTCGCGCTCGTCCTCGGATGCGCACTGGATCAGGAAGTAGCCCGCGTTCATCTCGAACATATGCTCGAGCAGGAGCTCGTAGGGAACCTCCTTGGAGTGCACGGAGTCGCAGTCGCCACCCGGGCACGTGTGGATCCCGATGTTCGTGCGCTCTTGCGCCGAGAACCGCGCGAACAGCCGGTTGTTGAGGTCGATGAACTCCTGGAGCATGTTCTTGCCCGTCCACGGGTTGCGGGCGTCATTCTTGTTGGCCAGCCGGCCTTCGGTGAAGTCCACCGAGACGCGCACCGCCCCGGCGTCGAAGCACTGGCGGATGTCCTTCTCGGCCTCGTTGACGCAGTCCTCCAGGAATTGCTCGCGCGGGTACCCGTCGAGCTCCCCGTCGAGCGGGTACAGCAGCATCATCATCGAGGGCGAGATGACCGCCTGCTTGACCGGGTGAGAGGCGATCGCGCGGTTCTTGGTCACGAACTCGGCGGCATAGGTCTTGTAGCGGAACGGGCCCCGGGTGAGCCGCGGCAGCTGGCGATCGTGACCGTCATCGAAGATGGCGAAGAACTGGCCGTCACCGGCGAGCCCGTCGGCGAGTCCCGTGCCGGCCAGCGTGTCGGTGAGGTTGTAGGTGGCAAAGCTCGACTCGCGCTGCTCGCCGTCGGTGACGATCGGTTCGCCGGTCGCTTCCAGGCGCTTGATCGAATCCTCGGCCGCTTCGTCCTGCAGGGCCTGCAGGTCCTCGAAGGCGATCGTGCCCTCGTCGTAGGCGGCGAACGCCTCCTGAAGCTTCATCGGACGCGGGAGCGAGCCGACGAGCTCGGTCGGGATGGGCATGCTGTGTTTCCTCTCTGGCGATTGCCGGATCGGAAGGTGGTCAGCGCGGACGGCGCCAGTACCCGGCCGTCCGCCCGCAGCCCGCAGAAGGCTGACCAGTCTCCCTGGAGGTGACCCTACTACGGGTGAGCTGAGACGGTCAACCGCGCAACCGGCCGCGCGGCAGCGCGGGCCGTTGCCTCCTAGGATCGGCGTCGACGAGCTGCGAACCAGAGAAAGCGAGAGCCGAGATGGCCCCCCGACCGAGGACGACTGAACTCCCCCTGCCACCGGCGCCGCGCGCCACGACGGTGCCGGTGCCGGCATGAGCATCACCGTCGTCGGATCGATCGCCTTCGATGCCGTCGAGACGCCGTTCGGCGTCCGCGAGCGGATGCTGGGCGGGGCAGCCACCCACTTCGCGCTGGCGGCGTCGTTCTTTGATCACGTCCGCGTCGTCGGACCGGTCGGAGACGACTTCGGTGACGAGGAGCTGGCGGTGCTGCAGACGCGCGGCACCTCGACCGAGGACGTCGAGCACGTGGCCGGCGGCCGCACGTTCTTCTGGAAGGGCAAATATGGCTGGGATCTCGGCACCCGCGAGACGCTCGACACCCAGCTCGGCGTGTTCGAGTCCTTCGTGCCCAAGCTCTCAGAGCGGACACGAGCCTCCGAGGTTCTGTTCCTGGCCAACATCCAGCCCGGCCTGCAGCTCGACGTCCGGGCCCAGTGCGAGAACGCGCAGTTCGTCGCCCTGGACTCGATGAACCTGTGGATCGACATCGCCCGCGATCAGCTGCTGGAGATCATCTCCCGGGTCGACTGTCTGATCCTCAACGACGAGGAGCTGCGCCAGCTGACCGGCAAGCCCAATCTCGTCTCCGCGGCGCGGGAGATCCTCATCACCGGACCGTCGATCGTGGTCGCCAAACAGGGCGAGCACGGGGCGGCGCTGATCACCGCGGACCAGTTCTTCGCCCTGCCGGCCTATCCGCTGGAGACGGTGATCGATCCCACCGGGGCGGGTGACACGTTCGCCGGAGGCTTCGTGGGCTACATCGCCCGTCACCTCACGTCGGGCCTGAGCACCGATGTGCTGCGCAGCGCGATGGCCTACGGAACCGCACTGGCGTCCTTCAACGTCGAGGGGTTCGGCACCGAGCAGGTGACCGCGGTGAGCCCCGACGCGGTGGCCCAACGGGTTGCCGAGCTGTGGCAGTTCACTCGCTTTGAGCACGTCGTCGTTGAGCTGGCCGGGTAGTGGTCAGCCGTGCCGCTGATCCCCGCGGGGAGATGGTCACCGGTCACTGATTCGGCGGCCGGTGAAGCAGCGCGCCGACGATGCCGGTGCTGAACAGGACCAGGATCACGATCGCGGCAAGGTCGAGTCCCGTCAGCCCGTAACGGGAGATGTCGATGACGGTCAGGGCGCCGAATCCGGCGATGAAGACAAGCACCACGATCAGCAGGACGGTGCGCATC
>JALYTU010000289.1 GCA_030854125.1 Actinomycetota bacterium
GCCCGCTCCACGCTGGCCACCGGTGGCGATGCCGTGCACCGCCGCTTCCGTCGCCGCACCCAAGCCCCTCGCCAGCTGGTGGTCCTCTGCGACGTATCGGGGTCGATGGAGGCTTACTCGCGGGCGATGCTGCTGTATCTGCACGCGCTGATGCGCTCCGGCGGCGGAGTGGAGGTGTTCGCGTTCGGAACCCGACTGACCCGGATCACCACCGAACTGGCCACGCGGGACCCCGAGGCAGCGCTCCGCGCAGCCGCCGACCGCGTCGTCGACTGGGCGGCGGGGACCCGGATCGGCGCCTCGCTGAAGGCCTTCAATGACGTCTGGGGACGGCGCGCGTTGAGCCGCGGCGCCGTCGTGCTGATCGTCTCCGACGGCTGGGAGCGCGGCGACAACGCATTGCTGGGCCGCGAGATGCAGCGGCTGCACCGGGCCGCGTTCGCGGTGGTGTGGGTCAGCCCGCTGAAGGGCAGCGACCGCTACGAGCCGCTGGCCGGAGGGATGCGTGCGGCCCTGCCGTATGTGGACCGCTTCGTGGCCGGACACGACCTGGCCAGCCTGGAGGCACTGGCCGAGCTGCTGTCCGGGCTGGGAAGGAGACACGCGGCCTGAGCCAGGTGTTAGGTTCGCTCCGTCTGCACAGGACACCGAGAGAGAGGACGAGGATGACCCTGCAGGTCAATGCGCCGGCGCTGCTGGAGCTGGTCGACGAGGACGTCGAGATCGAGCGGCTGGGCACCGGCTTTACGTTTACCGAAGGCCCGATTTGGAACCCCGCCGGGTACCTGCTGTTCAGTGACATGCCCGGAGACGTGCGCCGCCGCTGGGACGAGGACGGGGGCGTGCGCGAGGTCGCCAACCCGTCGAACAAGGGCAACGGGATGACGCTCGATGCCGACGGGCGCCTGATCGTGTGCGAGCACGTCACCAGCTCGGTGGTGCGGATGGACCCCGACGGGTCCGGCGAGGGGCGGGAGGTGCTGGCGACCCACTACCAGGGCAAGGAGCTCAACAGCCCCAACGACGTGATCGTGGCCGACGACGGGGGGATCTACTTCTCTGACCCGACCTTCGGGCGGATGCCCGGATTCGGGCTCGAGCGTGAGCAGGAGCTCGATTTCCAGGGCGTCTACCGGATCCCGCCCGGCGGCGGCGACCCCGAGCTGCTGGTCGACGACTTCGTGGAGCCCAACGGCCTCTGCTTCTCCCCGGACAACTCGCTGCTCTACATCAACGACACGACACGGGCGCACATCCGCGCGTTCGACGTCAAGCCGGACGGGTCGATCGACAACAGCCGCGTGCTGGCTGACGGGGTCGGCTCGGGTGACCTCGAGCGCGGCGACCTCGCCGACGGGATGAAGGTCGACGCGCGCGGCAACATCTGGGTCACCGGTACCGGCGGGGTGATGGTGTTCGCGCCCGACGGGCAGCACCTCGGCACCGTCGAGGTGCCGGAGAACGTGGGCAACATCAACTGGGGCGGCCCCGATTGGAGCTGGCTGTTCATCCCGGCCAGCAGCTCGATGTACCGGCTGAAGTGCAAGGTCTCCGGCAACCGACTCCCCTACATGAGGTGAACAGTGAGCGCCAACGAACCGCTCAAGCTCGATCCCGCCCGCACGGCGCTGGTCATCCAGGACCTGCAGAACGACGTGATCATCGAAGGCGGGGCGTTCGCTGACTCGGGCGCTCCCGCCCACGCCACCGCCCAGAACGTCGTGGCCAACGTGGCTGAACTGGCCGAGGCCTGCCGCACGGCAGGCGCGCCGGTGATCCACGTCTGGTACGTCGTCGAGGCGGGAGCTCCAGGGCTGAAGCTCAATGCACCGCTGTTCGCCGGGGTCAAGGAGGCCAACGCCCTGGTTCGCGGGACGTGGGGGGCGGCCCCGGTCGACGGTCTCGAGCCCCATGACGGCGACCACGTGGTCGAGAAGATGCGGATGAACGGCTTCTTCGACACCCGGCTCGACATCCTGCTGCGAGGTCTGGGGGTCGAGACGATCGTCGTCACCGGCGCGTGGACGAACATGTCGATCGAGCACACCGCCCGCCACGGTGCCGACGCGGGCTATGAGGTGCTGGTGGCCTCCGACGGGACCTCCACCACCGGGGATGAATGGCAGAAGGCCGCGCTGGAGTACGCGATGACCAACGTCGCCCGCGTGGCCAGCTGTGCTGAGCTCCGCGAGGCGCTGGAGTGAGCGCTCTCGCACTGGCGTCGGATCTGCTGCTGAGCCAGGCCTACGTCGACGGCCGCTGGATCGACGCCGATGACGGCTCGACCTTTGACGTGGTCGATCCGGCCACCGGACGGGTGCTGGCCGCGGTGCCCCGGATGGGCGCGGCGGAGACCCGCAGGGCGATCGAAGCCGCGGCGCGGGCGCTGCCCGCCTGGCGGGCGCGGCTCGCACGTGAGCGGGCCCGGATCATGCGCCGGTGGGCGGATCTGATGATCGAGCGCCAGGAGGAGCTGGCCACGCTGCTGACGGCCGAGCAGGGCAAGCCGGTGGCCGAGTCCCGGGTCGAGATCGCGTATGCGGCCAGCTTCCTGGAGTGGTTTGGCGAGGAGGGCAAGCGGGTCTACGGCGACACGATCCCGACCTACGCTCCGGACCGGCGAATCCTGGTCACCAAGGAGCCCGTCGGGGTGTGCGCCGGGATCACGCCCTGGAACTTCCCGGCGGCGATGCCCACCCGCAAGGCCGCCCCCGCGCTCGCGGCCGGCTGCACGATGGTGCTCAAACCGGCCGAGCAAACGCCGCTCACGGCCCTGGCCGTGATGCGCCTGGGCGAGGAGGCCGGGCTGCCCGCTGGGGTACTCAGCATGGTCACCGGCGACGCCGAGGACGCGCCGCGGATGGGGCTCGAGATGACCCAGAACCCACTGGTTCGCAAGCTCGGCTTCACCGGCTCGACCGAGGTCGGCAAGCTGCTGATGGCGCAGTGCGCAGGGCAGGTCAAGAAGGTCTCGCTGGAGCTGGGCGGCAACGCGCCGTTCATCGTCTTCGACGACGCCGACCTCGACGCCGCCGTGGCCGGCGCGATGATGTGCAAGTACCGCAACTCCGGTCAGACCTGCATCTCGGCCAACCGCATCCTGGTCCAGGACGCGGTCTTCGACGAGTTCCTAGAGCGCTTTTGCGCCGGCACCCGGCGGCTGCTGGTGGCGGACGGCTTCACCGAGGGGGTGAACGTCGGGCCGCTGATCGACGGGCCCGCCCTGGAGAAGGTGAGGCGTCACGTCGCCGACGCCAGGTCGCAGGGGGCGGAACTGCTGCTCGGCGGCGACCCACACGAGCGCGGAGGCCAGTTCTTCCAGCCCACGGTGCTCACTGGGATCACCGAGACGATGGCGATCGCCAACGAGGAGACCTTTGGCCCGGTGGCCGGGATCAGCCGCTTCGCCACGGAGGAGGAGGCTGTGCGCCGGGCCAACGACACGCCCTACGGCCTGTCGAGCTACTTCTACAGCCGCGACATGGCCCGGATCTGGCGGGTCTCCGAAGCCCTCGAGTACGGGATCCTGGGCATCAACACCGGGATGATCTCCACCGAGGTCGCGCCCTTCGGCGGCGTCAAGGAGTCGGGCATCGGTCGGGAGGGATCCCGCTACGGGATCGACGAGTGGTTGGAGATCAAGTACCTATGCATGGGAGGCGTCTGAGCGTTGATCGTCGAGGAGCGCAGGATCGTGATCCCGACCGATTTCTCCCCGATCCGATGAGTGGCCTCGCGGGCAAGGTGGCGATCGTGACCGGCGGGGCCCAGGGCATCGGACGCGCGATCGCGGAGGGGCTGGCCGCGGAGGGGGCGCGGATCGTGATCGCCGACCTCCGGGGCGCCGAGGAAGCGGCCGGCGCGTTCGAAGACGGCGTCGGCCTGACCGTGGATGTGGCCTCGGAGGCCGATACCGAGCGGCTCGCGGCCGAGACCGTGGAGCGCTGCGGGGCGATCGACATCCTGATCAACAACGCCGGGCTCTATGCCTCGCTGGCGATGCGGCCGTTCGAGCAGATTCCCGTGGAGGAGTGGCGGAAGGTCATGGACGTCAACGTGATGAGCATGTTCCTGACCTGCCGCGCGGTGGTCCCGCGGATGCGAGAGCACGGCGGCGGGCGGATCGTCAACATCTCCTCGGGCACGCCGTTCCGCGGGGTCCCGTTCCTGCTGCACTACGTGACCAGCAAGGGCGCGATCGTGGCCTTGACCCGGGCGCTGGCCAAGGAGCTGGGCGCCGACGAGGTGCTGGTCAACTGCGTGGCGCCGGGATTCACGATGAGCGACGGGGTGCGCGAGAACCCCGCCGTGATGGAGGCGTTGCGGGACGTGTCGGTCTCTTCGCGGACGCTCAAGCGCGACCAGCAGCCGAGCGACGTCGTGGGCGCCGTCGTGTACCTGTGTGGGCCCGGCTCCACGTTCGTGACCGGTCAGACGATCGTGATCGACGGCGGGCAGTGCTTCCATTGAGGCTCGCGCTGGAACACCACCCCGGCGGTATGGAGCTGCGCGGGCCGAACTCGATCCTCTACGAGATCGGCGCCAGCGCCGCCCAGCCCGCTCCGGCGCGCGCCCGAGGAGAGGCACTGAGCTGGACGCTGCTCGGTGATCAGGACCCAGCGTCCGGCGCGCTGCTGGCCCGCGGGGTCGAACTCGATCCCCAGACCAAATGGCTGATGCGCTGCGACCGGGTCGAGTTCGAGCCCGGCGGCATCGCCTACCGGCACGTCCACCCGGGGCCCGGCATTCGCTACCTGCTCTACGGGCAGATCACCATCGACAGCGAGGGTACCGTGG
>JALYTU010000290.1 GCA_030854125.1 Actinomycetota bacterium
TTGCGCTCAAATCAGGCGAGAACCTAACACCTGCGGGACTACAGTGAGGTCCGCGGCGAGGTAGCTGCGGATCGGCCTGATCGGTCGGAATCGAGGCCCAAGGGTGGCTGCGGCCCGCTCACTGCTCGAGCTCGCTTCGCAGGCGGATGTCGACGTTTCCGCGCACCACGTTTGAGACCGGGCAGAGGTCGGCCGCCCGCTCGCGCTGTGCGAAGCCTGCCTGTTCGAGCCCGGGCACCTGCGCGCTGAGGGTGGGCTCGATGGCGGTCGAGGGTTGCGTCGATGATCGTCCGCCAAACACTGCCTCAGCCGGGTTCGGTACGCGCGCGCGAGCACCTCGAGCTCGGCCATCGGCGGACCGCCTGATGTGCTGACCGCGCCGTATCAGTCCGGGGCGAGGAACTCCGCTGGCGGCTTCCAGACGTGCAGTACCGTCGCCCGCTTGTGGCCGAGCGCCGCGTGGGCGACAGCGATCTCACGTCTGGCCGTCGGCGAGCCGTCGCAGCAGAGGAGAACCATGGTGCGGCGTCACTCTACGATGCGTGCGCCGCCGGGCTGGCAGGCACCAGGAGCTGCCGCAACACGTACTGGAGGATTCCGCCGTGACGGAAGTAGTCGGCCTCTTTTGGGGTGTCGATCCGCACCCGGACGGTGAACGGCTTGTCGTTGGCGCGGACGGTCGCCTCGCGCGGCAGTGCGCCGGCGTTAAGTGCGTCAGCGATGCCGACGATCGCAAATTCTTCCTCGCCGTTCAGCCCGAGCGACTCGACGCTGTCGCCGGCGGCGAACTGCAGCGGCAGCACGCCCATCCCGACGAGGTTCGAGCGGTGGATGCGCTCGAAGCTCTCGGCGATGACGGCGCGCACGCCAAGCAGCAGGGTGCCCTTCGCCGCCCAGTCGCGCGACGAACCCGATCCATACTCTCTGCCGCCGATCACCACCAGCGGCACGTTCTCGCCGGCATAGCGCATCGCCGCGTCGTAGATCGACATGTCCTCGCGGTCGGGCAGATGCAAAGTGACCCCGCCCTCGGTACCTGGCACGAGCTGGTTGCGCAGCCGGATGTTTGCGAATGTGCCGCGCATCATCACCTCATGGTTGCCGCGGCGCGAGCCGTAGGAGTTGAAGTCCACTGGCTTGACCCCGTGCTCCTGCAGGTAGGCGCCGGCTGGCCCATCCCGCTTGATCGAGCCCGCTGGTGAGATGTGATCGGTGGTCACGGAGTCGCCGAGCAGCGCGAGCACGCGCGCGTCGTTGATGTCGGACAGCGGCTCCGGCCTGGCCGGCATGCCCTCGAAGTAGGGCGGCAGGCGAACGTAGGTTGACTCCTCAGCCCACTCGAACCGGTCACCGGTCGGAACGACGAGCGAGTTCCAGCGCTCGTCGCCGTCAAATACTTCGCCGTAGCTTTTGCGGAACATGTCCGTGCGGACGGCTTCTTGGATCGTCCGGGCGATCTCGTGCTCGCTCGGCCAGATGTCGCGCAGGTAGACCGGATTGCCGTCGGTGTCCTCGCCGAGCGGATCGCCGACGATGTCGGTGTCCATCGTCCCCGCGAGCGCGTAGGCGACGACGAGCGGCGGTGAGGCAAGGTAGTTCATCTTTACGTCCGGGTGTATCCGGCCTTCGAAGTTACGGTTGCCGGACAGCACCGAGACGGCGGCGAGGTCGTTGTCGTTGATCGCCGCTGAGATCTCGGCGCGCAGCGGGCCTGAATTGCCGATGCAGGTCGTGCAGCCATACCCCACTAGATTGAAGCCGAGCGCCTCGAGCGGCTCGGTCAGGCCGGCGCGGTCGAGATACTCGGTGACCACCTTTGAGCCCGGTGCGAGCGAAGTCTTGACCCACGGCTTCGGGCGCAGGCCGCGCGCGAGCGCGTTGCGGGCCAGGATGCCCGCCCCGAGCATGACGGAGGGATTCGAGGTGTTGGTGCAGCTCGTAATCGCTGCGATGACCACGTGGCCGTGGTCGAGCGTCGTCTCGCTGCCGTCTGCGAGGGTGACCGCGACGCCGCTCGCGCGGAGCGCCGTTCCGCTACCGGCCAGCCACTGCTCGGCCGCGCGGTGCTGCGAGCTCGGGCTGTGGCCGGAGGCGCGGGTCACCGATGGGTAGCCGGGTGCGTTGCTTGCCGGCGGGTCGCTCGAGGGGAAGCTCTCGGCCGACGCCTCGTCACAGAAGTCGTAGTCGGGCACCAAGCCCTTCAACGCCGCACGAAACGCGGGCTGCGCGTCGGTCAGCGACACGCGGTCCTGCGGGCGCTTGGGACCGGCGATCGACGGCACGACGTCGCCGAGGTCGAGCTCGACCGTGTCCGAATAGTCCGGCTTCCTGGAATCGGCGTCATGCCAGAGGCTCTGCTCGTGCGCGTACGCCTCGACGAGCTCGATCTGCTCCTTGGGGCGGCCGGAGAACTCCAGGTAGCGCAGCGTCTCAGCGTCGATCGGGAAGATCGCGCAGGTCGAGCCGAACTCCGGCGACATGTTGCCGATGGTGGCTCGGTCAGCCAATGGGAGGTTCGCCAGGCCGGCACCGTAGAACTCGACGAACTTGCCGACCACGCCGCGCTTGCGGAGCATCTCGGTGACCGTCAGCACAAGGTCGGTCGCCGTCGCGCCCTCGGGCAGCTCGCCGTGGAGCTGAAAACCGAGCACCTGCGGGATCAGCATCGACATCGGCTGCCCCAGCATCACCGCCTCGGCCTCGATCCCGCCGACCCCCCAGCCCAGTACGCCCAGGCCGTTGACCATCGTCGTGTGCGAGTCGGTCCCCACCAGCGTGTCCGGATAGGCCTGGCCGAGCTCGTTATTGACGAACACCACCCGCGCCAGGTACTCGAGATTCACCTGATGCACGATCCCGGTGTCGGGCGGCACGACCTTGAAGTTGTGAAACGCCCCCTGTCCCCAGCGCAGGAAGGCATAGCGCTCCTGGTTTCGCTCGAACTCCCGCTCGGCGTTGCGCGCAAACGCGTCGCGGGTGCCGAACACGTCGACCTGGACCGAGTGATCGATCACGAGCTCGGCCGGGGTAAGCGGGTTGATCTTGCTCGGGTCGCCGCCCACCGCCGCGATCGCGTCGCGCATCGCCGCCAGATCGACGACCGACGGCACACCGGTGAAGTCCTGCATCAGAACCCGCGCCGGCGAGAACGCGATCTCCTTGCTCGGCTCTGCCCTGGCCTCCCAGCCCGCGAGCGCCTCGACGTCCTCGGCGCTGACCGATCCATTGCCCTCGGTGCGCAACAGGTTCTCGAGCAGAACCTTGAGCGAGAACGGCAGCCGCCCGACATCAAAGCGCGACTGCAACGCATCAAGGCGGAAGATCTCAAACCCGCGCCCACCGACCTCAAGCTCGGCGCGGGCATCGAAGCTGTTCGCCGGCATGGGCTACCTCCTGATCGCCTGATCGCGAGGGTCGAAGACGACCTCCAACCCGGAGCTGTCACGTTGATCCATGACGGCCTCCTCGGCAGGGAGGGAAGCTCGCCGATCGCGTGCCGTCCTCAGAGCACGAGCGACATCGTTCTCGCAGCACGGTTGGAAAATGCTGTGAGGTTGGCATGGTCAGGGGCTCGAACTCAGAACAACAGGCGGCAGATCGTGCACCTGCTGCTTTGTCAGCTTGACCCGTATCCCGATTTCCATGCGCGACGTTGCACCGATCGGAATGGCGACCTGCTTGCGACCCCACAGGTGCCCTTCCTGCAGCAGCACGTGGGTCACATGGTGATCCCCGGGGTCGATCACCAACCCCTGAACCGAACCGATCCAGCCATCACTGGCATGCACATCGTCCCCTCGGCGCACCTGCACCTCCCCGACGGGCACACGGTCAGTGGCGACCGGCTGGGGAGGCTTTTGCAGGCCCATCCCGCTAGCGCCCATCCCGCCAGGGCCGATCCCGCCGCCCATGCCAAGCCCGTAATAAGGCCACGAAAACGCCTGGCCCGATCTGTAACCCCACACATCGCTGCTCGCCGGCAAAACCTGTATGTCCTCGGCGTCGTCCAGCTCGTGGAATTGCGCTTCAGTGCAGCTCAAGCGGATCTGATCGCCATCCGACTCAACAAGTTCGACTGGGACTAAACGGCCGAGTGTTTCGTGGTGCTTGGGCGCGACGACGAGATGAGTGAGCGCTCGAGCGACCGGGTCGATGATCACCCGGATCAGCTCCCCGCAGGTCCCGTCGCTGGCGAAAACCTCGGTTCCGATGCTGAACCGAGCAGATTCGCTGATCGAACTCTCTGGAGCCGGGCCAGGCTTTGCGACGCCGTCATCGACCATCATGAACCAAGTGTATTCCTCACGCCCTCACGCCTTTTGGCGGCGGCGAGTTCCGCCGCCAGTTCTCGCAGCTGGCCTCGATCACCGCTGCTCTGCCCGATGTTGCGGCAGCAGCGGAGGCGCCGCTGCCTGTCAGGATTTTGGTCAGTCGCTGCCGGCAGTTTCCGCTACCGCTTGGCTTGTCGCGCCAAACCGTGAGGTCCACGTCGCAGCAGCGCGGTCTGGGGCTCAACATCCCTCGAGTTCGCGCGGCGCGTGGCCAAGCGTGCGGACTAGACGGCTGGCGGCCGTGATTCCCACTCTGCTCTGCATCGCGCCGTGCTTGGCGGGGCGTAGCCAAACGCTCGGTCGAAGTCGGCCTGGCTTATGCCCATGCGCCGGCAAGATCGAGGTCAACCCCACGAGCCCGGTCAAGACGCGCGATGACCTCTCAATGGCCTACACGCCCGGCGTTGCCCGGGTATGCACGGCAATTCAGCAGGATCCCGAGAGGGCCTGGTCATTG
>JALYTU010000291.1 GCA_030854125.1 Actinomycetota bacterium
CCGTCGCCCTGCCCCGCATCCTCGCGCGGCCCGGTGGCGACCGGCGGCGTGTCGGCGACGAGACCGAGCAGCGCGCCGGACAGGACGGTGCCGAGCCCGGCGATCGCCAGCGCGACCGCGACCAGAAATCCCAGAGGACGGGCGCCGAACGCGATCGCCGCGGCACCGGCCAGGGCGCCGAGCAGTGTGCCGAGGCTCCACATGGCGTGCAGCCGGGACATGATCGCCCGGCCGTGAAGACGCTCGAGGGCGACGGCCTGGACGTTGACTGTGATGTCGATCATGCCGTTGCAGAGCCCGAAGGCGACAAGCGCGACGGCAAGCGCGATCACCCCGTGGGCAAGTCCGATCAGCACCACCGAGACGGCGGCCAGCCGCGCGGCCCAGCGCAGCACGGTGGCGCTCGAGCTGCGTGCGACGAGCGGCGGGACGATCCGCACCGCGCTCAGCAGCCCGACCGGGGCGCCCGCCAGCGCGACGCTGAGACCCGCTGCGCTGAGGTGAAGGTCGTGCTTGACCAGCGCGATCTGCGACCACCAGGCGGCGTCCAGGATCCCGAGGATGAACAGCCGCAGCCCGATCGCTCCCCGCGTGCGGGTCAGGGAGTCCGGCGGCACAGGGACGTTCGGTTCAGCTCGCCGACAGGTGCCGAGGCTCAACCGCGGGGGCCGGCGGCGGAGGCAGGAGCAGCAGTGCGAGTCCCTGGTAGGCCTCCAGAGCGACGCTGAAACTGTTGAGATCGTCGACCCGCCCGAGGCGATCGTCGGTGAACATGTCGATCACCTCGGCTTCCGGGGTCAGGTGCTCAGAGCGGATGGTGCCGACGATCGGCTCTGAGCCGAAGTTGAGCACGGTGACCTGGTGCTCGCCGGAATCCAGCTGGTGGACCATCACGAGCATTGCCTTGTTCGAGACGCCGGGGATGTCAATCTGTGCGGCGGTGGCGATCCCGTAGCGACGGCGGATGTCAATGATGCGCCGCAGCTGACCCGCGAACGAGCGCCGGTTGCGCAGCTGGTCGGCGAGGGTGCCGTACAGGCTGCGGGCGCGGGGAAGTCCCCCCTCCGAGTGTGCGGCGGTCGGGTTCAGGCCGAGAAGATCGTGCGCTCCGCGGTTCAGCCAGCGCGTGTCGCCCTCGGCGATGAGATCGGCGACGCGAGCCGCATCGATCGTCAGCATCCCGGTGAGGTCCCAGCCCGAGAGTGCGAACACCCCGGGCTGCAGCGCGTTGTACATCGCCAACAGCAGGTGGATGCGCTTCACCCGCTCGGCGTCCTGCTCCCCCATCGCGTCGGGATCGCGGATCCCGAGGATCGCGCTGATCGCCGACGCCGTGGTGCAGGCGATCCCGTTGGTGGTGAAGGGTTTGTTGTAGGGCGTGTCAGGCCCGGTCAGCGCCTCGATCAGATCCCCGCGGATCCGCACCGCGAGATCGGCCCCGGAGATCTCCTCGCCGCCGTAGGTGTAGATGTCGTCGCGATGGCGGGTGGCGAAGTGAACGAGCTCGTGAGTGAGCTCGTCGTGGTTCTGCAGGGCGTGCACGAGCGAGGCCGCATCGACCCCGATCTCAAGCGACACGTTCATGGTCAGGCGTAGGAACTCGGTGTCGCCGGTGGCCAGCGCATGATGGTACGCGGGCCGGTTGACGAAGTCATAGGAGAGATCAGCGCCGGACTCCGACATGGATTTGATGTCGTCGATCGTCAGGTTGAGTTCCTGAAAGGAGAAGCCGCCCATCTTGCGAACCATGCTGGAGATCAACTGGTTGGCAGCCTCCGACAGCGGATGGCCCTCCGACCAGGCGGGCAGGTCCTCGGCGCTCTTCTCGACGCCGAGAAAGCCGTTGGCGTCCAGGCGCAGCGCGCCGGAGCCGAGGTCCGCGAGCGAGTGCAGGGCATCGCCGATGACCAGCCGCATGCCCGCGAAGGACGGATCGAGCCAGTTGATCGATGGCTGGCCGTCCTTGAAGTAGTGCAGGTAGACCCAGCGGCGGTCGATCCCGTCAACCCCGCGGATCACGTCCGTCGCGCTCCAGTTGGTCTCCTTGACGCCGGCCTCGTAGAAGATGACCCGCTGCAGGCGACCGATGATGTACCCGGCGGCCGCCAGCCTGGTCTCGCATTCAGCGTCGAGGTTGGCCGAATCCCGCCCATCGCCGACCTCCGGCAGCAGGACCCAGTCCGCGGGCGCGATCGAGACCATGTGGTAGATGCCGGGGTAGTCCGAAAAGCCCATCTCGGCCAGGCGAAAGTCCGCGCCCTTGCCCGTATGCCCGGGGACGATGTCGTCGATCACGGTCCCGTTGTGCTCGCTGGCGACCTGGCACAGCGACCGGAACTGATCCTCGGACCCAAACGCGGGATCGACCTGCATGCTGATCCGGTCGAAGTGGCCGTCGACCGAGCCGGTGAGGTTCCAGCCCTTGATCCCGCCGGCCAGTTTGACCGGCCCGGTATGCACGGCATCGATCCCCACGCGGCGGAAGGCCTTCCACAGCTCGGGGTTGGCCAGTCCGGCGAGGAAGCTGTCGCCGGGACGGCTGATGAACGAGAGTGGGTATGCGGTGAACCAGACCTGGGCGCGCTCGACGGCTGCCCGGGGGTCGGGATGGGCGAAGGGGTTCTGCCACATCGAGCCCTGCCCGGAGAGCTGGGTGGCCAGCAGCCCGGCGTCGCGCAACATCGACTGATCCACCAGCCACTTGACGTAGGCCTCGTTGCCGGCGTCCGTGGACCCGGACAGGCCCGAGCGGATGATGTCGCGCAGCACCCGACGCGCGGACGGTCGCAGCCGACGCGGGCGCGCGGGATAGAACTGCTCGTCATAGGTAATCTCGCTGGTCGGCGGATCGAGGTTGTCGAGCGGCGGATCCGGCTCGTGGATCATGCGCGCGTCGCTCTCGCTCATGGTCGGGTCATACCCCTCTCGTTGTCGATCCTGAACCGGGAAGTGAGGGTCACCGGCACGCCCGCAGGGGCGGCTGCACGCCCGTGTCCCGGGTATAGCACCCGGTTGCGCCCTGTCGGCGATGCGCGCCCTATCTGCGATAACGTACATCTGTATGCTGAGCCCCGGATCCGTCCCCGCGACCACGAATCCGGTGGTCGGCTCATCGCCGGTGCGGGATCTGCTCGCTCTTACGCGCCGCCCGGAGGTGATCTCATTCGCGGGGGGCCTGCCGGCCACCGAACTGATCGACGTCGACGGCCTGCGCGCCGCCTTCGACGCGGTGCTGGGCGGCCCCGAGGCGGCCGCCAGCCTGCAGTACTCCACCACCGAGGGTGACCCGCGGCTGCGTGCCGAGCTCGCCGCGCTGATGACCGCGCGAGGGACCGCGACCGATGACGATGACGTGCTCGTCACCACCGGATCCCAGCAGGGGCTGGGCCTGATCACCGCCGCACTGGTCAAGCCCGGCGACCCCGTGCTGGTCGAGGAACCGACTTACCTGGCGGCGCTGCAGGTGCTGCGGCTATGGGGGGCTCGGCCGATCGGGGTGCCGTGCGACGCCGAGGGGCTCGACGTCGCCGCGCTGGACTCGCTCGCGGCCCGCCACGGCGCACGAATCCTCTACACGATCCCGACCTTCCAAAACCCGACCGGACGCTCGCTCTCAGCGGCCCGCCGCGACGCGCTCGCGGAGGTCGCGCAGCGCCACGACCTGTGGGTGGTCGAGGACGACCCTTACGGCGAGTTGCGTTACCGCGGGATCCCCGGTCGGCCGCTCGCCTCCCTGCTGGGCCTGCAGGAGCGCACGATCGCGCTGTCCACGCTGTCCAAGATCTGCGCTCCCGGCCTGCGGATCGGGTGGGTCCGGTGCCCGCCCACCCTGCACAGGGCGCTCGTCGTGGCCAAACAGGCCGCCGATCTGCACACCTCGACAATCGACCAGGCGGCCGCCGCCCACTGGCTGGCGACCGTCGACCTGCCCAAACATCTGAGCCACCTGCGCGCCGCCTACGCCCGACGGCACGCGGCCCTGCTTGGCGGTCTCGGTGCTGCGCTCCCGGCCGGCTCGGAGCACAGCGACCCCGACGGCGGCATGTTCGTGTGGGTCCGCTTACCGCCGGGATGGGACGCCGAGGCCTGCCTGCCCGCGGCGCTGGCCCGCGACGTCGCCTACGTCCCCGGGTCGGCCTTTTTCGCCGGGGCACCGGACCCCCGCACGTTGCGCCTGTCTTTCTCCGGCGAACCCCCGGAGCGCATCGTCACCGGCCTGGAGCGACTCGCTGCCGGTTTCGTCGCCGCCCAGCCCTTGGCAACGGACGCCTACCGCTGAGTAATCGGCGCTCGATGGCCATAGCGATGCCTGCGGAGCGGGCGCACTGAGCCCGCTCGACACGCATGGTGCGAGCTTGACCCGACGCCACCCCACTTGCGTCGGCGCGGGGCGCCCCGGTCAGCTGCAGGGGGTTTGTTCTCATACGTCCGTCCAGAGCCGACCGCGCGCCTAGCGCTGAACCGGAAAGGTTGCCGACTGCCCCCCTGAAACCCCCAGCTTGTTCTCGGCGAGCTGAAACGGACACGACCACGGGCAGCGATCCGTTCGAGAAAGTTATCCGAAGGCGTCGCTGCGCCTACCTATCCGAAGGAGAAGTCCGAAGATGTCGCATATCAACTTGGAGTTCGCTGTTGGGCGGCGGTTCGCCGTCGCTGCGTGCTCTGCACTTCTGTGCGTGGTTGGGCTGCTTGCCCCGGGGGCGAGCTCGGCAAGCGCTGCCAACTTCACCTGCCGCGCCAGCGCACTCAAGGTGACAGCGCTGGGGG
>JALYTU010000292.1 GCA_030854125.1 Actinomycetota bacterium
CGGCCGAGGATCTCAGCAACGGCATCGTCTCCAGGCTGGCGGCGTCTGGTTTTGATCTGCCGCTGTTCGTGGTTGCCGGCCCCGAGGACAACGTCGACCTCGACGTTCACGGCGTCACCGGCGTGCTGTCCAGCGATGAGCAGAGCGCCGAGTTTTTCGGACGCATGGTCGAAACCTCGGCGGCTCGGTACGACGAGGAGGTGTTGCCGCCGTTCTTCGGGGCGCTGACACGCTACGAGCGGCGTGGCTACTCGGCGTTTGATTGTCCAGGGCATCAGGGTGGCCAGTTCTTTATGCGTCATCCGGCCGGTCGTCGGCTGGTGGAGTTCTTCGGGGAGAACCTCTTTCGCGCCGACCTCTGCAACGCCGACGTGAGCATGGGGGATCTGCTCATCCACGAGGGTCCGGCGCTGGCCGCGGAGAAGCACGCGGCTGAGGTGTTTCACAGCGATGAGACGTACTTCGTGCTCAACGGCACCTCGATGTCGAACAAGGTGGCGCTCGGCGCGCTGCTGACCCCGGGCGATGTGGTGCTGTTTGACCGTAACAACCACAAGTCGGTTCATCACGGGGCGTTGTTCCTGGCGGCCGCGACGCCGGTGTATCTCGAGACGGCCCGCAACGAGTTCGGGTTGATCGGAGGGATCGACGAGCACTGCTTCGACGAGGCCTACATCCGTGCGCGCGTGACCAACGTCGCGCCTGACAAGGCGGACGCCAAGCGTCCGATCCGCTTGGCGGTCATCCAGCTCGGCACCTATGACGGGACGATCTATAACGCTCGTCACGTCGTGGACCGCATCGGCGGGTTGTGTGACTACATCCTGTTTGACTCGGCGTGGGTTGGCTATGAGCAGTTCATTCCGATGATGAGCGACTGCTCGCCGCTGCTGCTCGAGCTCGGCGAGAACGACCCGGGGATCATCGTGACCCAGTCGGTGCACAAGCAGCAGGCTGGGTTCTCGCAGGCGTCGCAGATTCACAAGAAGGACGCGCACATCAAGGGTCAGAAGCGCTACGTGAACCATGATCGTTTCAACAACGCGTTCATGATGCACGCTTCGACGAGCCCGTTTTATCCGATCTTCGCGTCGCTGGACGTCAACGCGCAGATGCACGCGAGCGGCAGCGGCGAGCGTCTGTGGGCCCATGCGGTGGAGATCGGGATCGAAGCCCGGAAGCTGATCCTCAAGAACTGCTCGATGGTCCGCCCGTTCGTCCCCGAGCGCGTTAACGGAGCCCTGTGGCAGGACGCCGCGACGGAGGAGATCGCGACGCACCGTGAGTTCTTCGCGTTCGTGCCCGGGGAGAGCTGGCACGGCTTTGACGGCTACGCACAGAATCAGTACTTCGTTGACCCCAACAAGCTGACGCTCACCACGCCCGGATTGGACAACGCGACGGGCGAGTACGAGGAGTTCGGTATCCCGGCCACGATTCTCGCGAACTTTCTGCGGGAGAACGGGGTCATTCCGGAGAAGTGTGATCTGAACTCGATCCTGTTCCTGCTCACGCCTGCCGAGACGATCCCGAAGGTGCAGAACCTCGTCGCGCGGCTGATCCACTTCGAGGATTTGATCCAGCGTGACGCACCGATGGAGCACGTCCTGCCGTCGATCTATAACGCGCATCGCGAACGGTACGCCGGCTACACGATCCGGCAGCTCGCGCAGGAGATGCACGACTTCTACAAGCAGCGCAACGTCAAACAGCTGCAGAAGGTCATGTTCCGCGAGACCCATTTCCCGACGGTGGCCTGCGCAGCGAATCTCGCCAACGACGAGTTCACCCGCGGCAACGTCGAGCTGGTCGCGCTGCGCGACATCGAGGGGCGCGTCGCGGCTGAGGGAGCGCTTCCGTATCCACCCGGAATCCTCTGCGTCGTCCCCGGCGAGATCTGGGGCGCTGAGCAACGCGCGTACTTCCTCGCGCTCGAAGAGGGCATCAACCTGCTGCCCGGCTTCGCGCCCGAGCTCCAAGGCGTCCACCTAAAGACCGAGCCCGACGGACGGATTCGCGCCTACGGCTACGTCGTATCTGAGACTTCCACCGCCCCCGTCAGAGGCTGAGCAGCACCATGGGAAAGAAGACCAAGAAGATGGGCGTCCGGCAGATGACGATCATCACCGCCGTGAACATGATGGGGTCGGGGATCATCCTGCTGCCAGCGAACCTCGCTCAGGTCGGCACGATCTCGATCCTTTCCTGGATCGTCACGACGGCCGGCGCGACGTGCCTGGCGTATGCGTTCGCGCGGGCCGGCACGTTCAGCAACCGCGAAGGAGGCATGGGCGGATACGCCGACTATGCCCACGGTCATTCCGGGAACTTCATGACCAACTACACGTACTTCATCTCGCTGGTCATCGCTAACGTCGCGATCGCCGTCGCGACGATCGGATATGGCGCCAACTTCTTCGGCGACACCCTCGGACCGTGGCCAACCGCGATTGCCGTGATCGCCGTGCTGTGGCTGGCGTCGGTCCTGAACTTCGGCGGGGCACGTCGTACCGGGAACATCAGCCAGATCACCGTCTGGGGCGTGATCATCCCAGTCGCTGGCCTTTCGATCATCGGCTGGTTCTTCTTCTCCCCGCACCTGTTCTCCGCGTCATGGAACCCCCACCACTTCGCGATCTTTCACGCGGTCACCGCATCGATCGCGGTCACGCTGTGGGCGTTTCTCGGCCTGGAGAGTGCCGCCGCCAACAGCGACGAGGTCGAGAACCCGAAGAAGAACGTCCCGATCGCGATCATGCTCGGCACCCTGATCACCGCCGTCCTGTACATCGTCTCCACGACCGTGATCGGCGGGATCCTCCCCGGCCACGCGCTCGCCAACTCCAACGCCCCGTTCGGGCTCGTGTTCGCCCACATCTTCAACCCCACGATCGGCAAGATCGTGATCGCGATGATGGTCATCTCGTGCTTCGGATCGCTGTTCAGCTGGCAGTTCACGATCGCCGAAGTCGCACGCTCCTCCGCCGTCGTCGGCTACTTCCCGAAACTGTTCCGAAAGGTCAACAAGGCAGGCGCACCGGTCATCGGCATGTGCCTGATCACCATCGCCCAGACAGCACTTTCGTTCATGACGGTCAGCCCAACGCTCGACAAGCAGTTTACCGTCCTCTTGGACCTGGCGGTGATGACCAACCTGATCCCCTACCTGCTGAGCATGTCGGCCCTGATGGTGCTCCAGCACGTCGAGCACGTATCCCCCAAGCTCGCGCGCAAGGCGAACATCGTCGCTGTACTCGCGACGATCTACAGCCTCTACGCCCTGCACGCCACCGGCACGACCGCGATGATGTGGGGCGGGATCGTCACCTTCGCCGGTTGGGGCATCTACGGACTCGTCGCCAACAATCTGAACGCTCGCGAAGCGCCCGCCAAAAAGATCCCCAAGGAGCCAGAGCCCACCAACGGTGGGCCGGGCTCGCCGGTTGTCACTCGACGAGAGCCTGTGACGGCTCGCGTCGGTCCCGGGTCCGCTGTCTAAGAGATGGGCACGCGTAGGCTCTGTCGCCAGCCCCCCATCCTGTCGGTGACGTTCGGCGGCGCGCCTGGTCGGTTCCTCGATGGCGACGTCGCGTTTCTCCCGCTCGAGCTGACAGCGACGAGGAGGCTGAGGCGATGATTCTGGTCTGCTATGACGGTTCGGCTGATGCTCAGGCGGCGATCGACCGCGTTGCGACGCTGATGCCAGGCGCCGAGGCGACGGTGCTGGTGATCTGGGAGACGATCCTCGAGACGATGACTCGCAATGGCTCGTTGGGGATGGGCCTAGGGATGGTCAGCGCCTACGGCGACGACGACGTTGACGCGAGTATCAAGCAGGCAGCGCTCGACACCGCCATCGAGGGCGTGCAGCGCGCTACGTCAGCCGGGTTGGTCGCGCATCCGCGGGTCGCGTGCCGAGACGTGGATATCGTGGCCGTGATTCTTTCGGCCGCGGCCGATGTGAACGCCGACGTGATCGTGCTTGGCACGCGCGGGCGGGGTGGTGTGAAGTCGATGATGCTGGGCAGCGTTTCGCAGTCAGTTCTTCATCACGCCGACCGTCCCGTGCTGGTCGTGCCGTCCCCAGAGGTTTGTGATCAGCGCCATCGCTGGGCCGAGCATGCCCGCGTCAGCGCCGGTGCGGTATGAGACGAGCGCCGATATCGCGACGGGCCGGCTCGATCGGTCCGCCTCCAACTTCACTGCCGGGGTGATCGTGTGATCGCTCTTGGCCTTGTCGCTCTGGTCCTCGCCGCGGTGCTGTTACTGGCCGAAGCGCATCTCTCGACAGGAGGGCTGATCGCCGCGGTGGCCGTGGTCTCTTTGGTGTGTGGTGTGGCCTTGCTGCTGATCGGCGCCGCCGCCGGGCTGCCGGCCGTGCTTGCCGTGTCGGGCGCGGTCTGCGCCGTCTCGGTCGGAGGGCTGGTGTTGCTCGTTCGCAGCATCGGGCCAATCAGCCGAAGGCGTCCGCGTTCGGGCAGTCAAGCGATGGTCGGTCACCTCGGCGTCATGCGAGCCAGCGCCCCGAACTCGATGGTGTTCGTCGACGGTGGATTGTGGCGGGCTCAACCGAGCCCGCTGGAAGAAAATGATGTGTTGCACGACGGTGACCGGGTGGTCATCGAGCGCGTCAAAGGCTTGACCTTGTACGTGCGCAAGGCCGAGGAACTGGAGCTGAACTCATGATCATCGTTCTCGTCGTTGTCCTGGTACTGCTGTTTGTCGGACTGGCGGTAGCC
>JALYTU010000293.1 GCA_030854125.1 Actinomycetota bacterium
GCGCTCAGCGGCAGGGCGTCGAGCTTGACGACAAGCGGGACGATCCCCTCGGGCAGCCGCTCGGCCAGCGCGCTGCGGACGTCAGCTGGGTCGGCGCTACCGACCACGTAGCCGACGAGCACCGGGTTGCCCGTGGGTGTCGTCTGCACCGCAGCACAGGCGGCCCGAACGCCCGGCACCGAGCTCAACTGGCCATCGATCTCACCCAGCTCCAGCCGGCGGCCGCCAAGCTTGACTTGATCGTCGCGGCGTCCGATGAACTGAAGGCCGTCGATGGTCTCACAGACCAGATCGCCCGTCCGGTAGGCCCGCTCCCATCCAAGCGCCCGGATCCCCCGGTAGCGCTCGACGTCGAGCCACGGATCGATATACCGCCCCAGCCCGACGCCCCCGATCGCCAGCTCGCCAGCCTCGCCGAACGGCACCGGCTCGCCCTGATCATCGACGATCGCGACGTCCCAGCCGCGCAGCGCCCAGCCGATCGTGACCGGGTGACCGGCGCGCAACCGACCCGCAGTGGCCACCACGGTCGCCTCGGTCGGACCGTAGGTGTTCCACGCCTCGCGATCACTCGCCAACCGCCAGGCCAGCGCCTCGGGGCAGGCCTCACCGCCGAGGATCAACAGGCGGACACCCACGATATCCGCCTCGCTCCACATCGCAGCCAGCGTCGGCACGGTCGAAACCACCGTGATCCCGCGCCGCGCGAGCCACGGACCGAGCTCTGAGCCCGCACGTACCAGCGCCCTCGGCGCCGGTACCAGCGTGGCGCCGTTGCGCCAGGCGAGCCACATCTCCTCACAGCTGGCGTCAAAGCCAACCGACAGGCCGGCCAGCACCCGGTCCTCGGGGTGCACACTCCAGAGATGCGTCTCGGCGTCGACGAACGCGGCGGCTGCACGGTGAGAAACCGCAACTCCCTTCGGCGAGCCGGTCGACCCCGAGGTAAAGATCACCCAAGCGTCGTCGTCGGCCGTCAGCTCGCGGCCGGCCCCCTTTGAGGGCGCCAGCTCAGTGATCTGCAGCTCGTCTTTGACCACCGCGCACGCGCTCGCGCTCGCCCACACCGCTTCCGCTCGCGCCGGCGGATCGTCGGCGTCGACCGGCACGTACGCAGCACCCGCGTGCAGCACGCCCAAAATTGCTGTGTAGAGCTGTGCGGTGCCGCTCGTGACCTGGACGCCCACACGATCCCCGGGGCCGATACCGAGCGCCCGCAAACGCTCGCCGAGCTCGCCGGCGGCAGCCTGCAGGTCCTCGTAGCTCAGGCGTCGGCCGGGAGCATCGATCGCGATACGCCCGCCGCACCGCGCGACCGTCCGGGCGAAGACGTCGAGCAGCGTACAAGCTTCTATGCTCGCCGCCGGCCTGGGCGGTCTCGTGGTCAGCGAAAAGCTCATCTGGATCTGCTCCTTGTCCCCGTGAGGTGCCAGGCCGGAAAGCCAGCATGGCGGGATGGTTGCTAGCCAGAGTCAAAGTGCTGGTAAAGAGCGCGGTAAGAGGCAGGTCAGAAGCGTCTTACTGACATCCGGTCGGCCACCAGGCCATGGCATGCTGGGCGGCAATGCGGATCCTGGTGATCGAGGACGAGCGCACGCTGGCGGGCTTCATCGAGCAGAGTCTGCGCGCGGAGGGCTATGCCGTCACGATCGCTCACGATGGACAAACCGGAGAGATCGCCGCCCTAACGGGCGACTACGGACTCGTTCTGCTGGACCTCACCCTGCCCGGCAAGAGCGGACTTGACGTGCTCGAGACGATCCACACCCAGACACCCGACCTGCCGGTCATCGTCCTGACAGCGCGAGCGACGATCGAGGAGAAAGTCCACGGCCTCGATCTTGGCGCCAACGACTACATCACCAAGCCCTTCTCCTTCGAGGAGCTCAACGCCCGCATGCGCACCCAGCTACGCACACCCCAGCAGCGTGAATCCTCATCGCTGCAGGCGGCGAATATCAGAATGGACCTGCGTACACGTCGCGTCCAACGCGACGAACACCCCGTCCAGCTGACCTCACGGGAGTTTGAGCTGTTGACCTATCTGCTCCGTCACCCCGATCAAGTGCTCTCCCGCGAACAGATCCTCAACGCCGTCTGGGGCTTCGACTTCGATCCCGGGACAAAGGTCCTCGAGGTCTACATCGGCTATCTGCGCCGCAAGCTCAGCGAGGTCGGCGGCTCTGATCCGATCGAAACCGTGCGCAACGTCGGCTACCGGCTGCGAGTCGATGGCTAGGCGGCTTGTACCGGGCGGCCTGCGCACCCAGCTGGCGCTGGCGATCGCGCTCGTGACCACGCTGGGGGTGGGTGCCAGCTTCCTGGCTCTCTATAGCGGGCTCGGTACGAGGCTGGTGTCCCAGATCGACGCCGACCTGCGAACCCAGCTAGCCGAGTTCAACCAGTTCCGGACCCGAACTGGTGTCGCGACTCCGGCCGAATTCGAGCGTACGGCCAGAGCCTTTCTGTCCTCGCAGCGGTATCACGCCGAATCACTGATCTACGTGGTGCAGGTCAACGGCGCTCCGACCGTGACCAACGATCCCGAGCTGGTCAGCCGCGAGCACCGACGCGAGCAGAACGGTCCGGCGACCGGATTGCTGATCGCCCCGACCGGGACAACGACCGCCTCCGTCGCGGAGGCGGGAGATGTGCGCGTGCTCACGCAGCCTGTCGAAGACGCCCACCGCATCGTGGGAACGATTCGCATCGCCGATCCATTGAGGTCGGTGAAGCGAACCCAGTCGGGCCTGCTGCGCACCTTCGCGTTCGTGGGGACACTGACGCTGCTGCTCTCAATCGCCGCCGGAGTCGCCCTAGCCACGCTGCTCGCCGCCCCGGTACGGCGAATGGCAGACGCTGCCGTTGCCGTTGACGCGGGCGACCTGTCGGCGCGCGCTGGCCCCGTTCACGCCCGTGGAGAGCTGCGAGCGCTGGCGGTCGCGTTCGACGCCATGCTCGGCCGCCTCGAGCGGGTATTCAAACGCCAGCGCGACTTTGTTTCCGACGCGTCGCACGAGCTGAGAACCCCGCTGACTGTGCTTCGCGCTCAGATCGAGCTCCTGGACCACGAGACCGATCCCGAGGTTCGCCACCAGGCGACGACGCTGATGCTGCGCCGCCTAGACGAGCTCGACCGACTGGTCGGCGACATGCTGACCCTCGCGAGCGCAGAGGCTGGCCAACTCGTCGTGCCCGAAACCATCGACCTAAACGATTACTTCGAAGATCTCCGCCGTGACCTACCGCTGTTCGGCGAGCGTGACTTCGTGCTGGAGGCGGTCGCAGGAACGCTGGACGCTGACCCCGATCGACTCACTCAAGTTCTGCGCAACCTTGTCCGAAACGCCGTGGCGCACACCAGCCCCGGGGACCCGATCAAGATAATCGCTGTACCGCGCCAGAACAGGCTGGAGATCTCAGTCACCGACACCGGACCTGGGATCCCGGCCGATGAGCTGGAGGAGATCTTCACCCGCTTTCACAGACTCGACGGGAGCCGGTCGCGAGACAGTGGTGGCAGCGGTCTCGGACTCGCCATCGCGCGCGCGCTCGTCGAAGCCCACGGCGGACGATTGCATGCCGAGTCCAGCCCCGGCTCCGGGGCCACCTTCCGTCTCGACCTTCCCGGCTACCGGGCGCCACAACAGGCCCCCGCATCCGTCTGACGGTGTCGCTTCAGGACTTGCCGCCTCACAAGACATCGGCCCCCAGACAACAGCCAATCCGCCTGTACAGGCCGCCCCGGCCAAACCCGAGGAGCAGGAAAGTCGTCGCTGACGTTGCTCCGCGAGCGTGGATTGTCTCAGCTGCTGGGGCGCGGCCTCGGCGGCGTGAGGCGATCCGGCGCGCTCCGCGCTCGATATCCGGCGACGGTCGTCTGATCTGGGCCGGCGGTGGGCACGTCACGGTCGCTGAGCTGGCGGACCTCCTCCTCGGCGCGCGAGTGCTGCGAGCCGTCGAGCTCGATACTAACCCGGAGTGGGTGGCCGCCTACCTGTATGGCCCTCGTGTCAGCCACGGCCCGCTGGTGCCGGTACCGGTTTGCGCCCGGTCAGCCGGGCGTGCCCGGCACCCGCGTCACCTTGGGACGAGACGGCAACGGCGTCCCGGGCCCGGAGCGTGTTTGCGGGTCAGGGCTGGGCTGGGCTGGGGGGTTGCGGAGAGCACGCGCGGAGTCAAACGTATGAGAGACCGCCGGTCAATGCGTACGATTACGTAGTGTCCTCGGGTGGCGTCCTGGAGCTGGTCGGGAGACCTTGGGGCTTGACACGCAGCAGTTCCGCCGGCGCCTCATTTTGGCTCTCGCGCAGTCAGTGTCGTCCGGCTGGGTGTCGCTGAATGACGTGGGATCTGAGCCGGCGGACCGTTCGTCATCGTCGAGTCCAGGATGACGGCTGCCGAGTCCGAGACGTTCGCTCGGTTGTCACCGGAGACTTCGCTCGTCTCCCGCTGGCGCGGACCCCGGAACAATCAAGTCTACGGAGGCCCGCATCCCGTCCGACTCGCGGCGCTCCCGTAGTCGAACTCGCCCGACCGATGGACCGGGACAGGTTCGTTGACTGCGCAAGATGGGTCTGGGTTCGCGGCGCTCCCTTACGCCCCCCAGTACATTGGGCGGCCACATCGCGGCGAAGCTCGCGGCGAGCATGTAAATCCGGACGAGGGGAAGCCCCTCACTCCGGCGACAGGACCTCCCAGCAGCCCGGCGCGCGCGCCCGCGCGT
>JALYTU010000294.1 GCA_030854125.1 Actinomycetota bacterium
CTCCAGCGCCGAGTTCACGCTCCCCGGCGCTCGAACCCAACTGATCGGGGGCGGCAGCGCGTGCGCGCCTTCCTACCCCCACGCCGTCATCGTCCTCGGCGGCGGCGCCGCGCTCACCAACGTGCTTTCGAGCTTCCCCCATTCGGCACACACCCATACGGGCAGCGGGCCGTCCAGCGGTGCGAGTCTCCAGCAAGCGAGCAACCGAACCGGCTGGATCAACTGGTTCGTCGTCCGCGACCAGGTCGCGACGATCAGGGTCGAAACCGCCTCATTCGTGCCACAGCCCGGTCCGGGCCTCGAACCGGATTGGCGCGCCGTCGTGATCTTCACCCGCGGGCCGCTGGCCAGGTTTGTGCTGCTCGATCGCCACAGCCGACCGATCAACCAGGTCGGCACCGAGACATTCGCCTCACCGGTACCTGTCACCACAGTCAACCCGCATCAGATCCCGGCGGCCGCCATCTGTTCGCTTGGAGCATCTGAACTGCCCGGCGTGGCCAGTCAATGGGAGGTTGTCGCCGACCGCGCCCCCAGCCGTGGACAACGAGTCCTGCCCGATGCGCTGTTCAGCTGCGCGCGAGCGTGGTACGCGTTCCCTACCGCAGGAGGCGTGTATTCCGCCGCGCTCCTGCTCAACGCCCAGAACCCTGCACGCATGGCGCCTGAACTACCTGGCCTCACACCCGGACCGAAGCCCGGGGATTACCTGGAGAACACGGCGAGCGCCGCCAACATCACCGCCCGCCGAGTCGGGAACGCCTGGCTGCTCGTCCAAGGCCCCAACCCGCGACAACGGGCGCAACTCCTCAACCACCTGACCGTCGCCGGGACCGCAATCCACAAGTAGACCGCCCTAACAGCCATCGGTTTCCGCCGCGCCCCCACGCAAATCCGTCGAAAGCCAGCACAGGCTGACTGTCCTCGCCTCGTCCACGGCATGTTCCGTGAGCTGGCGCGAAGCCGCGAGGACCGAGACGTCGGCTCTGGTGCCGTAGGTTCCGAGACACGCCTGCTTCCAACTGCGCGCCGGAAGCAGCAGAAGTCTTCTCGTCAGACCCAGTTGGGCGACTTTGCGGAAGCCATGGTCGCGCCTTTGTTGGTCGCGCGCCGATCGGTCAAGCGACATCAGGGCGCAGTGGCCATTCCGGGTCCCAGACCGGCTCGGCGTCACGCAGCGGCACCGAACGGATCAGTCTCAGGCTTGGGCCGGCCTCCTGGCCGCCGGGTGTGGCGACGCGCTTCTTGATCTCAAACCGGATGACATCCGGATTGACGTCCAGCGCTCTCAGGATCTGGCATGCGCCGTCGCTCAGACGCACAACCCCGGCCAGTAGATGCTCGCTGCCAACCTGGTCGCGCCCGCCCAGCGGGAACGCCCAGCGGGACGCCCACCTCAGAACCTCCTGCGCCTCTGGCGAGAACGGCAAGTGTCCCTCTGGGGTCGCGTCAGAGCGAGAAGATCCAAGCCGCTCTCGCACCAGGTTGCGGGCTGGCTTGAGCGTCGCTCCAAGATCCGCGAGCAGACGACCCGTGATCCGATCTTGATCGCCCAATAACCCGAGCAGTAAATCCTCAGCTTTGACCGACCCGTTGCCCATCGCTCGCGCCTCTTCCTGAGCCCGGACGAAAACTTGTCGCGCCTGCTCTGTGCACCACTCAGCCACGCCATCAGCATCGCACGGCGCAGCGCCGGGGTTGACCTAACCATCGTCACCACGGACGGCGCCCCCGGCACGCGCGACCGACTCGGCCGGAGCGAACGTGGTGCTCATGAACGAGTGGGCACGCGGGCGCAGAGCCGCTTCGCGCCGACGTCCAACGAAGCCGCAGCGCTGCGCCCAGAACCGGACGGGCGACAGACGAGAAGTCTCGTCGATTGGCCGGTGCTGAGAGTGATGGCTTCGCTCGGGACCAGCGTGATGGTTCGATTCAGGACCACCCTGTCGCTGGTTGATGTTGTTGTGATGTTGCCTGATCGGCTCAGTTGAAGGGTCTTCGCGGCTGTCGTCGCGGAGCGAGCCGTAGGCGAGCGCAGTGGCGATAGCCGCGTGCATGCTGCCGGCCCGGGGTCAGCTCTCCTTGTTTCGAAGGCCGTGTCTGAAGCGCCAGGACTCGGTGCCGGTGTCGATGATGTGCGCCCGGTGGGTGAGCCGGTCAACGACAGCTTTGGCGAGCCGAGCGTCGGGGAACACTTTGGTCCACTCCCCGAACGGTAGGTTCGTGGTGACGATCAGCGACGCGCGTTCGTGGCGTTCTGAGAGGACTTGGAAGACGAGCTCGGCAGCGCCGTCGGGCAGTCTGAGGTAGCCAAGCTCATCGAGGAGCAGGACGTCGATGCGGGCGTAGCGAGCGACGACGCGTGAGAGCTCGTCGCGGCTGACGGCCTCCTGGAGCTCGTTCGCCAGGGCGGCGAGCGTGATGAACTTGACCCGTCGTCCTTGCTGGCAGGCGCAGACCCCGAGCGCTGTAGCGAGCATTGTCTTGCCGGTCCCGGAGTCGCCAACGAAGATCACGCTCTCGTGCGCGTCGATCCAGGAGCCTTCGGCGAGAGCGGCGATCGTCGCCCGCGGGATCCTGGGGTTGTCATCAAAGCGGAAGTCCTCAAGGCGTTTCAGGGCGGGGAACCGGGCGTCGAGCAGCCGGCGGCGTTCTCTGCGTTCGGCTCGTTCAGTGGTTTCGGCTTCCAACAGGGCGGCCAGGTACTTAACCGGGGTCTGTTGCTCGCGGACCGCTTGCTCAGCCACCGAACGAAACTGCCGGCGGAGGGTGGGGAGTTTCAGCTCGACAGCGTGGGAGTCGATCAACGCCTCCAACGCCGCGGTCCGGGCGTTGTTCGCGGAGCTCATCGTCCACCCCTTGCCGCGTCGATCAAGCGGTCATAGTCACCCAGGTCCGGTTCGGGTCGGTCATGCTCAGCGAGCCGGGCATCGAGTCCCTCTAACCGGCCGGCCGGTGCCAGCGTGCTTTGGCGTGCGAGGACCGCGACCGCGCGTCCGTCGATCGCGCCGGCCGCCAACGCGCCACGAACCGCGAGCTGGACCCGGGCGGGACCATGCTCGCGGGCGAGCATCAGAACGTCCACCATCTGCCGATCAGCCTCTGAGCGGCCGACCTTCTCGCGCAACAGACCCCAGAGACCATCGAACGGTTCAGGCCAGTGACCGCGGTCGCGTTCCTGGGCCAACGGCAAGGACCGCGCGAGCGCCCCGGGCTTTCTGGCCAGCAGCTCGAGGTAGTGATCCAGGCTCGCGCGCGTCCCGAACTTCCCGTGCAGCCGCTCATGGCGGGCGACCTCCCGGTCACGATGTGAGATCCGGATCTCCGCCGCACCGACCGCCGCGGTCACCCGCAGACCAGCCAACGACGCCGGAACTGAGTACCTGTTCTGACGAACGGTGACCAACGCCTTGGCGTCAACCCGGACCGTGCTCAGCTCCGTCGCATCAAACCGAGAATCGATCAGCCTGAGCAGCGGCCGCTCGACAGCGAGCTGCTCAGCGACCGTGCCCGGGCGACCGTCGATCCGGCGGCTCAAGTCAGAGTCACACGCGTCGACCATGAACTCATTCAGCTGCGCGATCGAACCGATGCTCGGGATGGGAACGAGATGGTTGCGCCGGAACCGGCCGACCTCTCCCTCAACCCCGCCCTTCTCATGCGCGCCCTCGATCCCCGGAGTGGTGAAGATCGACTCGAACAGATAATGCGACCGCATCGCGATGAACCGGTCGGTCTCCACCCGCTTGCGGCCGCGCAGCACCTTCTTCACCGCCGAGCCGAGATTGTCATAGCGGACCTCTGCAAAGACACCGTCAAACCAGGAGAAGGCGAGCGCGTGCCCCTCGAGGAACGCCTGCTGGGTCTCAACCGGCGACGCCATGCTGAACGCCGCCCCCGAGAAACAAGACCGCATCACGAACACATGCACCCTGACCGGGCTGCCGGCCAGCTGCACCTCCGCCTGTCCCCAATCAACCTCAGCCGTCCTCGCCGGAGTGTGAGTCTGAGGGACGAACACCTGCCCGACCGTCAACCCCAATTCCCGCCGGCGCTTGCGGACATGCTCACGAACCGTCACCTCCGCGACATCAGCGCCGTGGTCATCGACCAAGCGCTTCCAGATCCGCCGAGCGGTATGACGCTGCTTGCGCGGCGCCTCGAGATCGGCAGCCAGCCAGCTGTCGATCAGCTCCCGGAACTCACCCAGCTTCGGCGCCGGCCGGCGCTCAGGCCCCTTGCGCGGCGGCGGGATCGGCGACTCCAACGCCTGCCGAACCGTGCCGCGCCCGACCCGATAACGCGCTGCGAGCGCACGTTCTGACAAGTCCTCGCGGTCCTTGTCCCGTCTGATCTGCTCGAACAACTCCACTCTGGACCCCACTTCCGGCCGCCTCCGATCCGCGCTCGATGAGCACCAGATCGTCAGCTGCCAGTCGGACAGGGTGGTACCGAATCAGACCATCACAGTGGTACCGAATCAGACCATCATTCCCAGGTGCGGCCTACGGCTCGCTGTCGCCGATCCTTGCAAGGCGCAGGGCGATGAGATTCTTGACCAGCGCCTCGGGCAGGGGATGCTCGGGCGTGAAGTGCAGCGAGTCTCGCCCAGGAGCGCGGCGTGACGATCGCGAACCTGCTCGTGGAGTGCGCGCTGCACTCCCGTGGGCCCAGACAGGCGGGGGCTGGACCAACCCGCCCGACTCGCCC
>JALYTU010000295.1 GCA_030854125.1 Actinomycetota bacterium
TTTATGCCTCGGCGAGCGCAGGATGGACGGCATGACCTCCTTGACGACCCCCACGATCACCATCCGTCCCGCCACTGCGCAGGACGCCGCGGCCGTGCGCCGACTCGCTGCGCTGGACTCCGCTGCAGTGCCGGCGCCGCCGCTGCTGCTCGCCGAAGCCGACGACGCGCTGAGCGCTGCCCTTTCGACCGCGACCGGGGCGTCAGTCGCTGACCCGTTCTACCGCTCGGCCGGGCTGGTCTGCCTGCTCCGCGCCCACTCCTCCGCCGGTGCCTGACCCGGCGCGGGGGCGGCCACCGCGGCGAGCGGCGGGCGGACGTAGACGATGTCCCCGGCGGTGAGTTCCAGCTCGGCGGCCTGATCGCGCGTGAGCTGAGCATTGGCTCTCTGGCCCTCGGGCTGCTGGACCTCGACGCGGACCTCGAAGCCGAGATGGATCACCCGGCTGACCATCGCCTCGATCGTGTCGGGCCCGGCCTGCAGTGAGATCCTCACGTCGTGAGGGTCCCAGCCGGTGATGTGCTTGGGGTTGCCCTTGCGGACGACCATGACGACCACCGAGTCGCTGGAGAAACCCTTCTCGGGGTTGGTGTTCCAGCTGGAGGCGACGAGCTTGTCCTTGACCAGCCGGGTCATGTCCGGGGTGGTCGAGAAGGCGACCACGTCGGCGGACTGCCCGGAGTCCACGGCCCGGCTCTGCGAACCCGAGGCGCCGAAGGAGGAGCCGAAGCTGACCCCCTTGCCCCCCGCGGTCTGAGCGAAGGCCGTGGTCAGAGCGTCGTAGGCCTTCTTCGGGGTCGAGTACGCCACCAGCCCGAGCTGGGTCGACGAGCCGCCGCCCGACACCGCGCCCCCGGCCGCACCGGTGGCGGCGTCGGAGGAGTCATTCGTTCCTCGCAGGTCAAATACGACTTAGTCGATTGGGATTGGCGGATAGTACACAGTGGCCCAACTATCTCGATGTAGTTGGTCAAGATGATTGAAACCTGCCGTATGAACACGCCTGGTCCCGGCCGTGTGGAGCTTGTGCGACAGCGGCACGACCTGCGCCGGGCCGGCTCGGTAGGCTCCGCCGCCGCTCATGCGTTTCTTCGAATACGAGTCTCGGGCGATCGTCGCCAAGGCCGGGATCCCCGTCACCAAGCACGGCTTCGCCACCAGCGCTGAGCAGGCCCGCGAGATCGCCGCTGAGATCGACGGCCCGGTGGTGATCAAGTCCCAGGTGCTGACCGGCGGGCGGATGAAGGCCGGCGGCGTCCAGTTCGCCGACACCCCCGAGGAGGCTGCCACCCACGCCGAGCACGTTCTCGCGCTGGAGATCAACGGCCACATGCCCCGCGGCGTGCTGGTCGACTCCAAGGCCGACGTCGCCCACGAGTTCTACGCCGGCGTCGTCTGGGACGGCATCCGCAAGCAGCCGGTGATGCTGTTCTCGGACATGGGCGGGATCGACATCGAGGAGGTGGCCGAGCAGCACCCCGACCACGTCGCCCGCGGTCACTTCTCCACCCGGCTCCCCTTCTCGGACTGGCAGGCCAAGGCTGTGATCGCCTCGCTGGGGATCAGCGGCTCGACGCTCAACCGCCTGACCCCGGTCCTCGCCCGGCTGGCCCAGCTGTTTCTCACCTACGACATGACGCTGGCCGAGATCAATCCTCTCGGACAGCTCCAGGACGGCTCGATCGTCGCGCTGGACGCCCACATGGACATGGAGAACGAGGCCCGGCCGCGCCAGCAGGCGCTGCTCGCCGAGCTCGGGGTCGGCGGAGAAGAGACCCGCCAGGCCCGCGAGGCGACGCCGTTCGAGCTCGCCGGCGAGGAGGTCGACGGACAGGATCACCGTGGGGTGGCCGGCAACGTCACCGAGTTCGACGGCAACCTCGGGCTGGTCATCGGCGCCGGCGGCGGCTCGCTGACCCTGTTCGACGCCGTCCGCGCTCACGGCGGCGATCCCGCCAACTACTGCGAGATCGGCGGCAACCCATCGGTCGCCAAAGCCTGCGGCCTGGCCAAGCTCGTGCTCTCCAAGCCCGGCGTGGACAAGATCGCAGTGATGATGTCGATCGTCTCCAACACTCGCGTCGACATCGTCGCCCGCGGCGTGATCAAAGCCTGCCTCGAACTCGGCCACGACCCTGCCGAGAAGATCGCCATCTTCCGCATCCCGGGCGCGTGGGAGGACGAGGGCTTCAAGATTCTCGAGAAGTACGGCGTCGAGTACGCCGACCGCAGTGTCTCGCTCAACGAGGCGGCCCGGCGAGCGGTCGAGAAGATCCAGGGGAGCGCCAGCTGATGAGCATCCTCGTCAACGGCGACACGACCTTCATCGTCCAGGGCATCACCGGTCGCGAGGCGGTCAACCTGACCCGCGAGTGCCTGGACTACGGCGCCGGCGCCAAGATCGTCGGCGGCGTCACGCCCGGCCGACTGGGCCGCGACGTGCACGGGGTGCCGGTGTTCGACACCGTTGCCCAGGCCGTCGAGCACCACGGCGCGCCGATCGACGGCTCGGTCGTCACCGTCCCGCCCGCGTTCACCAAGGACGCGGTGCTCGAGTCGCTCGAGAACGGCGTCAAGTTGATTGTGATCGTCACCGAACGCATCCCCCGCCGCGACGTCGCCGAGATGGTCGAGCTCGCCGCGCAGCGCGACGCCCGCATCATCGGACCCAACTGCTTGGGGATCATCGTCCCCGACGTGGTCAAGATGGGCGGCATCGGCGGCCCGGCCAAGGACGCGGCCAAGTCCTACAGCCCCGGCTCGGTCGGGGTCGTGTCGCGCTCGGGCGGGATGACCACCGAGATGTCCTCGACGCTGACCGCTGCCGGCCTGGGCCAGTCGACCGCGGTGTCGATCGGCGGTGACGCGATCATCGGCTCAAGCTACGCCGAGCTGATGCCCCTGTTCGAGGCCGACACCGCCACCCGGGCGATCGTCATCTACACCGAGCCGGGCGGCCGCATGGAGGCCGAATTGTCTCGCTGGGTGACCGAGAACAACTCGCGCCTGCCGATCGTCGCCTTCATGGCGGGCCGGTTCATGGATGAGATGCCGGGCATGAGCTTCGGCCACGCCGGCACGATCGTCGAGGGCAAGGAGGACACCGCGACCGAGAAGATCGCGCGGCTGGCCTCCGCCGGAATCGTCGTCGCCGATCGCATCGAGGACATCCCCGATCTGGTCAAGGAGCGGATCTGATGCCGGGAACATTCATCGACGTCACGGTCGACGACTCGGTCGCCCGGGACCCCGAGGCGGCCCGCAAGCTCGCCGAGGTCTGCCCCGTGGACATCTTCACTGCCGGACCCGAGGGCCTGGCGATCGTGCAGGAGAACCTCGACGAGTGCGTGCTCTGCGAGTTGTGCATCCGCCAGGCGCCGGCCGGCACGGTCGTCGTGCACAAGCTGTACTCGGGCGAGACCCTGCCGGCCGCCTGAGGTTGGGAATGACCGCCGCGCGCATCGCCCTGGCCGCCCTTGTGCTCCTCCTCGCCGCCGGCGGCCCCGCGCTCGCCGGTCCGGCGAGCACCAACTCAGACGGCGACGTGCTCGTGTTCTCGTTGGCTGTCACCCCCCCGCAGACCAGCACCGCCAAGGCTGCGCAGGGCATCGGTCTCAGCGTGGACGCATTCACCGGCAACCGATTCGACTCCAACAGCGCGATCCCGACCGACTCGCTGACTTTCGTGCTGCCCAGGGGGTTCATCGAGAACGGTCTGCTCTTCCCGGCGTGCCCGATCACCGCCAACGCGATCTCGAGGTGCACTGCGGCCACGCAGGTCGGCTCCGGGTCCGCCGAAATCGAGCTGCTCAATCCCGGCAACAGGCCCCCGACGTTCACCACGGCTCGGATCGCGATCTACAACGGCAAGCCGGTTTTCGGGGCGCCAACCCTGATCATGATCACGCGCGTCGCCCGCCGGGCGACCGGCGAGCTGGACTTCATCGTGCGTCCGGCGACCGCCGGCCTGACCGTCAGCCAGATCCTCGTCCCCACCTCCGGGCCGGGCATCGGGCTCACCAAGGTGAGCCTGAGCATCCCCGATCGCCACACCACCGTCCGCGTGAGGGGCACGGCCAGCCGAGTGCACCTGCTGCAGGCCCCACGGACCTGCTCGGGGTCGTGGACCTTCTCGCTGACCACCACAACGGCAGCCCGCAAGCCGCTCACCGCCACCGATCGCGAGCCCTGCGTCCAGCGCTGAGCTGGCGGGGACGTTGCCACGGCAGCTGGACGGTCTCCGACGGCGAGCGGACTCCGACGGCGAGCGGACTCCGCCGCGGGCCGCTCGCCGTCAGCCGGTGAAGCGCTTGCGATTGGCCGCGGTCAACGGCTTGTAGGCGTCCGCGCGGGGACCGCGGTGAAACGCCGGCAGCCCAGGCGTCGGTGCCGGGACGCCAGCGTCGCTCAGGGTCGCCGTGATCGGCCGGTACCAGGTCGTGACCGGAATCTCGGCGACGACCCGGACGACCGTCGGTCGCTGGGGGCGGGGCAGCCCGGCGAGCGTGGCGCTGAGTTCAGACGCCTCAAGCTCGTGATCGGGGCGCAACGTCACCGCGGCGACCGCGACCTGGCTCCGGCGCCGGTCCGCGACCCCATAGGCGACCGCGATGTCCACCGCGGGCAGGTCACCGAGCGCACTGCGGATCGGCCCCGTGAACACCGGACCCGCCGGGGTCCGGATCAACTCGCGGACGTTGTCCAG
>JALYTU010000296.1 GCA_030854125.1 Actinomycetota bacterium
GGCTACGACGCCTGGGGGTTTGACCCCCACCCCCGCGCAACCGGGATTGCGCGCGGCACGCTGGAGACGATCGAGCTTGCCGCCGGCCGCGCCGACGCGGTCACGCTCTGGCATACGCTCGAGCACGTCCAGGACCCCGCCGCGGCGCTGAGGCGCGTTCACGGCTGGCTGGCGCCGGGCGGCGCGGTGATCGTCGCCGTTCCCAATCTCGACAGCTGGCAGGCCCGCGCCGGCGGTGCGCGCTGGTTTCACCTCGACGTGCCCCGTCACCGCACGCACTTCACCCCGGCGGGGATCGGGCGGCTGCTGGACCGCGAGGGGTTCACCGTGCTCGCGGTGCAGCACCAGCTGCTCGAGCACAACCCGTTCGGGCTCTGGCAATCGGTGCTCAACCGGATCGGCGGCCGTCCGTCGTGGCTGTTCGCACTGCTGAAGGGCAATGCGCACTGGGATTGGGCGCAGGCGGCGCTGTGTCTGGCCGCTGTGCCGATGGTCCCGCTGGCGATCGCGATCGAGGCGCTGGCCGGCGCCCGGCGCCATGGCGGCACGATCGTTGTGCTCGCCCGGCGCCGGCTCTGACCGGCCGGCCCCGGACAACTTCTCGGGGATGCGCGGCGAGCGAGCTACCATTGACGGCATGGAAGGCAGCGGATTCGGAGGAATGTTCGGAGACCCGGACGACCTGCAGCGCCGTCTCGGTGAGTTCGCCGAGCAGATGCAGGGCGCTCAGAAGCTCGCCTGGGCCGACAACGCGATCAAGCTCGCGGTCGACCTGACCGTCGCGGCGATGAACCGCGCCAACATCCAGGGGACCACCGAGCAGCAGGCCGAGCAGCTGCGCTCGGTCATGGCTCACATCTTCCCCGAAGCCGTCACGCTCGTGCGCGAAGCGCGCGAGGGGCTTCAGTAGCTCCGCAGCCGCGACCGGCTCAGTCGCTGAGCGCCCCGAGCACGAGCTCATCGTGCTGGGCGGGCTTGACCTTGCGCAGGATCTCGGTGATGACGCTGTCGGTGCCGATCACGAACGTGGTGCGCTCGTTACCCATGTACGTCCGCCCGTACATGGACTTCTGGACCCATACGCCGTAGGCCTGCGCGACGGCGTGGTCCTCGTCGCCGAGCAGCGGGAAGCCGAGCTCGTACTTGTCGTCGAACTTGGCGATCTTCTCGGGTGCGTCGGGTGAGACCCCGAGCACGACCGCGCCGGCTGCGGCGTAGTCGGAGCGGTGGTCGCGCACGCCGCAGGCCTGGGTCGTGCATCCGGGCGTGTCCGCCTTGGGATAGAAGTAGAGGACGACCTTCTGGCCGCGCAGGTCCGACAGGGTGACGAGCTTGCCGGCCTGGTCGGGCAGGGTGAAGTCAGGGGCGGGGTCACCGATCTCGGGCATGACCGAGAGGCTACTTCAGCAACCGCGAGAGCCGTCGGTCCTTGAGCAGCTTGCCGTCGGTCTGATCCTGCGGGCAGTAACACATGACGTAGTCCTCATAGAAGACCGCCTCGATCGTGGTTCCGCAGCGCGGGCAGGGCTCGCCGTTGCGACGATGGATGCGCAGCGGCATCGGCAGCTTGTCGGGGATCGGCAGGGTGATCGTCTGCTCGTAGTGCTCGATCGCGAAGCCGAGGCGATCGACGATCGCGGCCCGCAGGCGCTCGGCCTCGACCTCGGACAGCTCTGAGCCGCGCTTGAACGGGGAGAGCATCGCCTCGTGCAGGATCTCGTCGACCCAGGATCGTCCGATGCCGGCGATCACCCGCTGGTCGCGCAGCACGCCGTGCAGCGGTCGGGCGGTGGTCAACAGCTCTTTGAGCGCAGGCGGATCGGGCCACGCCTCGGGTCCGAGAGTGGTGAGCATCTCCTCCTGCGCGAGCCCGTCGGGCCGGTAGAGCTTGACCCACGCGGCCTGTTTGGTACCGAACTCACGCAGTCGCAGCTCGCGGCCGTCGGTGAGGCGCACGAGCAGGCGCGAGGTCCGGTCGCGCAGCGAGGCCCGCTTGTCATAGAGCTGCAGCCGGCCGGCGGACATGAGGTGCAGCAGCGCGGTCAACTCCCCCTCGAACTGGACCAGGAAGAGCTTGCCGCGTCGGCCGATGCCAGTGATCTGGCGGCCGTCGAGCGCCGACAGCGGCGGGTCGAAGGTCCGCAGCGCATTGACGCTCGGACTCAGCGCGGATTCGACCTCCACCCCGGCCACGGCGGCCCCGATGCGGCGGGCGGTGATCTCGACTTCAGGCAGCTCGGGCATCGCGGTCTCCGGGGAGTGAGGCTAGTGGGTTCCACGGGTCCGCGCCGCCCCGGCGGTCGCTGACATACGGCGCAGATCAACCCCGTGCCGAATCATTCAGCCGCCTTCAGATCTCCTTTACGCCCGCGTCCGAGACTCCCGGTCATGAGCGATCTACTGGCAGTCTTCGAATCCGATGACATCGCCGCCGACATCGAGATCCTGGACCGAATCGCGGCCTACCACCCCGACCGGGTCACGATCCTCGTGACCGGCGACGATCACGTGCTGACCGGCGATGGGTGGGACAGGTCCGACGCCTTGCGCGACCGGCTCGCCGTCCTGCTGGCCGCGATCGAGCGCCGCACCGGCGCAACCGTGGTCGGACTGGTCGGCGACCGTGCGCAGCTGGACGGCTGGCGGTTTGACCGCGAGCTCGGCGCCCGGCCGCCTGTCGCGGCCTGAGCCGCCCCGCGCGCCGGCCGAGCCGATCGCGCAGGCCCCGACGGTAGGCTGCCCGGTCAATGCCGACCACCGCCCCCGACGACATCGTCGAGACCCGCGCGCAGGGCGCCGCCAACGACCGTGAGCCGCTGCTCGTCCTCGGCCCGTTGCGGGAGTTTCTCGCCGACCATGGGCTCGACGCCCCCGCTGACCTGACCGCAGTGCCATTCACCGAGGGTCACTCCAACGTCACGTTCGGGCTGTCGACCGGCGTCGTCCTGCGCCGGCCGCCCCGGGGACCGCTTCCCCCCAGCGCCCACGACGTGCTGCGCGAGGCGCGGCTGCTCGGTGCCCTGGAGCCGTCTGACGTGCGCACCCCGCGGGTGCTGGCGGTGGGCGAGGACCCGGCGGTGATCGGGGCGCCGTTCTACGTGATGGAGCAGATCCGCGGCGCGGTCATCACCGACACGATTCCCGAACCCCTGGACACGCCCGAGCAGCGCGAGCGGATCGCCGACGAGCTGATCGACGCGCTCGTCGAGGTGCACGCCGCGGATTGGCCGGCGCTCGGACTGGACGGCTTCGGTAAGCCGACCGGATACCTGGAGCGCCAGCTGCGGCGCTTCAACGGCCTGTGGGAGCACAACAAGACCCGCGAGATCCCGGAGTTCGAGCAGGTCAGCACGTGGCTGGCCGAGAACGTGCCCGACTCCCCTCCGGCCACGATCGTCCACGGCGACTACCGCCTGGGCAACACGATGGTGGCCTCCGACGCGCCGGCGCGCTTGATCGCGATCTTTGATTGGGAGATGGCCACGATCGGGGACCCGCTGGCCGATGTCGGCTACATGATGCTCCACTGGCGCCAAGCCGATGACGCCGATGACAGTCGCTTTAACCTGCAGAGCGTCACCGTGCAGGACGGCTTCCCGAGCCGTCAGGAGATGGTCTCGCGCTACGAGGCGCGCTCGGGACGCTCGATGCAGGCCCTGGACTGGTACGTGGCCCTGGCGATGTGGAAGGCGGTCGCGTTCATGGAGGGCAACTACAAGCGCGCCGTGTCAGGCTCGACCGACGATCCGTATCTGAAGAGCTTTGGTGAGGGCGTCCTCGAGCTCGCCCACCGGGCCATGGCCGTCACCCGCAACGGGTTCTGATCGTGGAGAGCGCGCTCACCGGACTGCTCGTCGACTGGGGCGGGGTGATGACCACCGACGTGTTTGCCACCTTCGTCGCGTTCTGCGATGCCGAGGGCCTGTCTCCGGAGACGATCCGGGAGCGGTTTCGCAGCGACCCGGCCAGTCGCGAACTGCTCGTCGGCCTTGAGGACGGCAGCCTGCCCGAGGCGGACTTCGAGCTCGGCTTCGCACAACTGCTCGGCGTCGCGCCCGAGAACCTGATCGCGCGGATCTTCGCCGCTTCGCGACTGGAGCTCACGATGGTCGACGCGGTGCGCCGCGCCCGCGCAGCCGGGATCCGCACCGGCATGATCTCAAACTCCTGGGGCGCGGGTAGCTATGACCCGGTGCTGCTGGACGAGCTGTTCGACGGCACGGTCATCTCCGCTGAGGTCAGGATGCGCAAGCCGGCCCCCGAGATCTATGCCCTTGGTGCGACCCGCATCGGCCTCGCGCCCGAGGAATGCGTGTTCGTCGACGACCTGGGGTTCAACCTCAAACCGGCGGCGGCGATCGGCATGGCCACGGTCCGCCATCGCGAGCCCGCAGCGACGATCGACCAGCTGCAGCGGCTGCTGTCCGTCAGCCTGCGATGAGGCGACGGGCCCTCGGCGTCCTGATCGTGCTGAGCGTCCCGGCGGTTCTCATGCTCGCCGGCTGTGGCGGGGTCCTGAGCCCGGCGCAGGTGCGCAAACGGGCCTCGCAGGCCTGCGACCATGCTGCGGACCGGAGCGCTGCGATCAGGCTGCCCAAGGCGCCGAGTGGCGGACAGCACTTCCTCGCGCAGGGGATCGCGGTGCTCGCGCCCGAGATCCGCACGCTGCGCCGCCTGGACGATCACGGTGCGAT
>JALYTU010000297.1 GCA_030854125.1 Actinomycetota bacterium
GGTTCACGCCGCTGCCGCCGCCCCCCCAGGGCCCCGAACAGGGCGGGGCTCCGCCGATTCCCCTGGGTCCCTTCCACCCGCCCAAGTCGATCGGCGGCTCGGCCGGACTTGGGGCCGACCTGCACGCACGTGCCCCCGCCGCCCGGCACGGGCGCCCCTCCGCGAACCTGGCCGCGGATCCGCTGGCGTTCTTCCGCAGCGCCGACGTGGGCGTGCCGCCTCGAACGGCCAGCCCCCAGGAGCCGACGACCGCGGAGGGCGGAGGCGTGGCCTGGTTCACCGGCAACACGTCGGACGCCCTGTCCACGGACGCCGGACGGACGTTCACGACCTTGAACCCCTCGACGATCCTGCCCGACAGCGGGCTGCCGTTCTGCTGCGACCAGCTCGTCTCCTACTCACCGCAGGCGAATCTGTTCGTGTGGGTGATGCAGTACTGGTGCGGGCCGGGCTCGACCAGTCCCGCGACCAATGACTGCCGCACCGCCGGCACCAGCTCGAACCGGATCCGAATCGCCGTCGCCAGCCCGCAGGCCCTGATCGCCAAGGCGGCGAGCCCGGGCGGGGCCTGGACCTACTGGGACCTGACCCCCCAGACCTTCGGCCAACCCGCCGGCGCCTGGTTTGATCGCAGCGACCTCGGGGTCAACATCTGGAACATGAACTGGACGGTCGACGTCCTGCGCGGAGCCAGCGGCGTTAGCTCGATCCTGGCCCGGGTCAGCCTCAGCGATCTCGCCCGCCGTGGCAGCATCTCGATCAGCTACATCACCGACGCCAACGCGCGGATGACCGTGGCGCAGGGCCTGGGCACGACCACCACCTACTACGTGGGGACCAACTCGCTCAGCCAGCAGCGGATCTGGTCCTACGCCGCGTTCGCCGGCTCGATGTTCCGGCACGATGTGAACCACGCCTCGGTCCCGAATATCAACAGCGCCGCGAACGGGACCAACGCCAACGACTGGTATGACCGCTACGGGATCTTCCCCGGCGCGATCGAGAGCGCGACGATCAGTGGCAACACCCTGTTCACCGCCCAGGGTACGGGCCGCTCCTACTGCACCGCCCAGTGCGGTACGCCGACGCCGACGCTCGTCAACCAATTCAGCCAGCCCTCGATCTTCATCTCCCGCTACGACGTCAACCAGTGGACCGACGTCGGCGAGCGCTGGATCTGGAATCCAACCTTGGCGTTTGCCTGGCCGGCGCTGCAGACCGACGGTGCGGGGGACGTCGGGCTGGCCTTCCGCAGCGCGGCGGCCGGGCAGAACGCCCAACCTGTGGCCGGCTTCCTGACCCCGGCCGAGCAGTTCGTGTTCGCCGAGCCCGCGGGCGCACCTCACGAGACCGGTGACTACTACTCACTGCGTCCGGGGCGCACGCCTCAGTCGTTCGTGATGCCGGCCCAGACCGTGCAGACCGACTCGCGGGGCAACCCGTCGATGCACTGGCAGTACATCGAGTACGGCCACGGACCGTCGCCCTACGTGGCGCCGCCCAACGTCCACCTGACCGCACCGGCGAACCTCTCAGCGTTCACCCAGGGCGCGACCGTATCCTACGGAGCCTCGGTCAGTGACCCCGTCGACGGGACCCTGCCCTCAGCCGCCATCGTATGGCGCGAGGACGGGGTGCTGATCGGGACGGGGAGCGCGATCATCCACCTCGAGAACACAGCCGGCGTGCACGTGATCCAGGTGACCGCAACCAACGGTGACGGAAAGTCGGCCAGTGATTCGATCAACATCCGCGTCAACGCCCCGCCGAGCGCGCTCAAGGTCACGATCACCACACCGGCCGATGGGTCAGCGTTCGGCCCCGGAACCTTCGATCAGCAGCTGCAGCAGTACTGCGAGGATGTTCCCTTCACCGCCACCGTCAGCGGGGGGCAGGGCACACTCAGTTACAGCTGGACCGACGTGCGGACCCAGGACGCCAACCCGCCGGCGCCCAGCCAGCAGGTCTCCACGCAACTCTCCCCCACGCTCCATCTCTGTGGCGGTAGCGGCTTCAACTCGAGCTCCACGCACGACCTGACCCTGACCGTGACCGACGGGGTCAACACCGCCACGGCAGGTCTCCGGGTCACCGTGTTTGACCCGAAGCTCAACTGACCCCGCCCCCGGATGGGGTCGTGGCGCGCCCCCGGATGGGGTCGTGGCGGTCTACGGCTTGGGCGTCGGGAACTGCGCGCGCATGATCAGATCCCACACCCGGTCCGGCGTCACACGGCGCTGGCCAATCATCAGGCGGGCGCTCGGGGTGACCGGGTAGCGGGCCCGCGGCCGCCTGGCGCCGAGCGCCTTGGCGATCGTTGCCGCCACCGTCTCGGGTCCGCCGCCGAGCTTGGCCATCGGCCCCCTGTAGGCGCCGTCGGTGATCTCGGCCACCTTGCGGTTGAAGTCCGCGTACGGGCCCCGGTCCGGACCGGCGCCGGCGATCGACGCCGAGGCGACCTCGCCGAAGCCGGTGACGATCAGTCCGGGCTCGATCAGGATCACGTCGACCCCGAACCCGCGGACCTCGAAGCGCATCGAGTCGCTGATGCCCTCCAACGCGTACTTGGTCGCGTGGTAGATGCCGCCGCCGGGAAAAGCGAGGCGGCCGCCCATCGAGCCGATGTTGACGATCTTGCCCCAGCGCTGCTCGCGCATGGCAGGCATGACGAGCTGGCACATCCGCAGCAGCCCGAACACGTTGGTCTCAAACTGGCGGCGCACCTCTTCCACGGGCACGGACTCAACCGCTCCCGACTGGCTGTAGCCGGCATTGTTGATGAGCACCCCGACCGCCCCCTCGGCGGCCACGACCGTGTCAACGGCCGCGGCCATCGACTCCTCGCTGGTCACGTCAAGCGCCAGCGTCGTGCATCCGGCGGTCTGCAGCTCTGCGAGCGTCTCGGGGCGGCGCGCCGTCGCGTAGACCTTCCAGCCGTCCGCGACGAGACGGGCGGCGGTGGCGTGACCGATCCCCGAGGAGCAGCCGGTGATCAGGGCTGCGCGGGACGCCACTACTTACGAACGAGCTTCTTGTAGCTGATGCGGTGAGGCCGGTCGGCTTCGGCGCCGAGCTGCTCGTGGCGGAAAGACTCGTAGGCCTCGAAGTTGCCCTCGAACCAGCGCACCTGCGAATCGCCCTCGAAGGCGAGCACGTGGGTGGCGATCCGGTCCAAGAACCAGCGATCGTGCGAGACGACGATGGCGCAGCCGGCGAAGGCGAGCAGTGCCTCCTCGAGCGCGCGCAGCGTGTCGGTGTCCAGGTCATTGGTCGGCTCGTCGAGCAGCAGCAGGTTGCCGCCCGAGCGCAGCAGCTTGGCCAGATGCAGGCGGTTGCGCTCACCGCCCGACAGCTTGCCCACCTTCGTCTGCTGGTCGGTGCCCTTGAAGTTGAAGCCGGCCACGTAGGCCCGGCTGGCCACCGTGCGCTCACCGAGCGAGATCTCATCCAGACCCCCGGAGATCTCCTCCCAGACGGTCTTGTCGGGATCGAGGTCGGCGCGGGACTGATCGACGTGAGCCAGTTGGACGGTCTCCCCGATCTTCAGCGTGCCGCTGTCGGGCTGCTCGTCCCCGGTGAGCATCCGCAGCAGGGTCGTCTTGCCCGCTCCGTTGGGGCCGATCACGCCGACGATGCCGCCGCGCGGGAGCTTGAAGCTGAGGTCGTCGATCAGCAGGCGGTCGCCGTAGCCCTTGCGCAGGTGGTCGGCCTCGATGACGAGATCGCCAAGGCGCGGGCCGGCGGGGATATGAATCTGAACCTGATCGAGCTTGACGTTGCGGTCCTGGGCGAGCAGGGCCTCGTAGGCGTTCAGGCGCGCCTTGGGCTTGCCGCGGCGCGCCGAGGCGTTCATCCGCACCCACTCGAGCTCCTGGGCGATCGTGCGCTGACGGCTGGACTCCTGGCGCTCCTCCTGCTGCAGGCGCTTCTGCTTCTGCTCCAGCCAGCCGGAGTAATTGCCCTCGTAGGGGATGCCGCGGCCACGGTCGAGCTCGAGGATCCAGCCGGCGACGTTGTCCAGGAAGTAGCGATCGTGGGTGATCGCGACGACCGTGCCCTTGTAGTCGTGCAGATGCTGCTCCAGCCACGCCACCGACTCGGCGTCCAGGTGGTTGGTCGGCTCGTCGAGCAGCAGCAGGTCGGGCTGGCGCAGCAGCAGGCGGCACATCGCCACGCGGCGACGCTCACCGCCGGAGAGGGTGCTCACGTCAGCGTCGGCCGGGGGGCAGCGCAGCGCATCCATGGCGTACTCGAGCGTCGTGTCGAGGTTCCACCCGTCGACCGCGTCGATCTGCTCCTGCACCCGCGAGAACTCATCCGCGGTCTCGTCGGAATAGTTCATCGAGAGCTCGTTGAAGCGGTCCAGCAGAGCCCGGATCTCGGACACCCCGTCCTCGACATTGCCGCGCACGTCCTTGGCCGGATCAAGGTCGGGCTCCTGGGAGAGCAGGCCGACGGTCGCCCTGGCGCCGAGCTGCGCCTCGCCCTGGTACTCGGTGTCCAGGCCGGCCATGATCCGCAGCAGGGTCGACTTGCCGGCGCCGTTGTAGCCGAGCACGCCGATCTTGGCCCCCGGGTAAAAGGACAGCGAGACGTCGGTCAGCACCTGCTTGTCAGGCGGGTACCGGCGCGAGAGCTTGTGGGTGGTGAAGATGTACTGGGCGGGCATCGCCGCTTGAGGATAGGAG
>JALYTU010000298.1 GCA_030854125.1 Actinomycetota bacterium
GATCCGACGTCAGCGACCAGGTCGACGTAGCTGCTTTGGTTCCGCCGCGACCGGAAGCGGAAGCCAATCGCTCGTAGCCCCAACGGCGCGACAAAGGAGGTGTCTCCACGGGCCCGGTGCCTGCGGCAACCGACGCCGTGGTGGTCAGGCGTAGGGCGCGTACCGGTGGTGGAGCATGAGGTCGTTGCCGTCGGGATCTGCGAAGAAGGCCATGTGGCAGACGCCGGTATCGAGGGTTTCGCCGGCGAACTTGACGCCCTCGGCCTCGAGCTCGGTGCGCGTGGCAGCGACATCGTCGCACCCCAGCGCCCATGGGTTGCCCTTCTGGGCGACGAACGGCCTCCCCATCTTCTCGGGCTCCCAGATGCCGAAGCACGTATCGCCGGCCCACTGCTCATAGTCGCCGTGCTGGTCAGGGCGAAGGCCAAGGGTGTCGCGGTAGAAGCTACGCGAGCGGTCAGCGTCCTGCGAGGGGATCCCGATGAGGTCAAGTTTTGGTGATCATGGTCAAAGGTATACCTCCCCATGCGGTCAAGAATGGTCCTGAGCGTCATCAGCGACGCACACAAGCCGAGCCCTCTGCCGGCTCGCCTTCTGGCCATTCCGGCCTCCTGCTTCAGGTCAAGCGGGTAGCGAAGCAGAAGTGGATCGCCGGCTGCCCAGCCGGCGACCGAGCGGAAGTCTGCCTACAGGCGCTTCATCACCTGCTGGTGCCGGTGGTGAGATCTGCTTGTGGCACCTGCTTGCTGGTTGGAGACGTGATTGAGACGGCAAGTGTGATTCGGGAAGCTTCTCGTCGCGGGGGACGTGGGTCGCGTCGAGAAGTTCACGGCAGACGCGGGTCCGCCCCCGTGTGGGCCCTTACCCGGTGGCAACGCTAGGGTGACGGCGTGCAGGTTCCAGACACGCACTACGTGGAGCGTCCCGACGGCGTCGCGATCGCCTACCAGGTGCTTGGCGACGGCCCGGTCGACTTGGTGCTCGTTCCCGGCTATATCTCGCACCTGGATCTGCAGTGGACTGATCCTGGTTTTAGCCGGTTTCTCAGCCGGATGGCGTCGTTCTCGCGCCTCGTGCTCTACGACAAGCCGGGAATCGGCCTATCGGACTCGCTGCCGTATATCCCGACCGTCGAGGAGCGTGCCGCTGACATCGCGATCGTGAGCCGTGCGGCGGGCTTTGAACGCTCTGCGCTGCTTGGGTTCTCTGAGGGCGGCTCGGCCTGCGCCCTGTATGCCGCGACGCACCCCGACCGCGTCACCTCGCTGGTGCTGTACGGCTCCTTTGCCAAGGGGCGCGTGACGCGCGAGGAGCTAGCCGAACTTGGCAGCCGAATCGGGGCCACCCTGACCTTCGAGCAGTACGAGACCACCGTGGAGCGCGCCTTGGAGGTGTATGAGCACTGGGGCGAGGGCCGGTCCCGAGACATTTTCGCCCCGTCACAGAAAAGCGAAGTCCAGCGCCGATTCTGGGCGGTGTTCGAGCGGGCGGCGGCAAGCCCGGCGCGCGCGCGGGCGATCGGGGAGGCCGCGCTGGCGGTCGACGTGACGGCGGCGCTGCCCTTGATCCAGGCCCCGACGTTGGTCCTTCATCGCACCGGAGACGCGCTGCCGGTGGATACCGGGCGCCACATGGCGAGCGAGATTCCAGGCGCGCGGTTCGTCGAGCTGCCCGGAGTGGACCACGCCTTCTGGTTGGGCGACTTTGATCCGATCGTTGACGAGATCGAGCAGTTTCTGACCGGCTCGCGCCGCGTGGCCCCGACCGAGCGGGTGCTGGCAACTGTCGTGTTCACCGACATCGTCGATTCCACCGCGCGAGCTGCTGAACTGGGGGACGCCGCCTGGCGACGCCTGCTCGAGGACCTAGACAGAGCCGTGCGAGAGGAGGTCCACGCCTTCGGCGGACGCGTCGTCAAGAGCACAGGTGACGGGCACCTGATCACGTTCGACGGGCCGGCCCGCGCGGTCAAGTGCGCCCAGGCCGCGTGCGCGCGGGCTCGCTCGGTGGCACTCGAACTGCGTGCCGGGGTGCACACAGGCGAATGCGAGATCATCGGTGAGGACATCGGCGGCCTCGCCGTCCACATCGGGGCAAGGGTCAGCGCGCTCGCGGGCGCCGACGAGGTGCTGGTGTCAAGCACCGTCAAGGATCTCGTAGTCGGCTCGGGTCTCGAGTTCACTGACCGCGGAACGCACGCGCTGAAGGGCGTGCCCGGCGATTGGCACATCTTCGGCCTGAGCGACGGGACCGGCGCCCCCGCGCCGGTGTCCGTGGCAAAGGATCACTTCCAGCCCGGTGACCGCCTCGCGATGGCCGTCGCGCGAAGGGCCCCCAGGACGATGCGGGCAGCGACGCGGCTGCTCCAGCGCCAGGCGCACTGAGGCACACACCGTCAGAGGCAAGCTGCGACGGACCCGCTATCACGAACGTCCGGGCACGAGATCGATCCCCTGCACCGAGAGCGAGGCTGCCGCTTTCAATCAGCCGGATCCCAAAGCGGAATTAAGGCGCTCAGACCCGGTCCGGCGACGAACCAGCAGTGAGATGCGATGAAGCTGCCAGACCAGGCGAGGCACGGAATGCCATCTGGGGGCGGATCTACGATGACGTTTGTGCTTCCGGCGACCGATCTGGCCAGAATTCAAGAGGTCTGTGAGACTTGCGTTCCTCCGGAGGAACGCAAGCACGCCCGGGTTGAGGTCGAGCAGGAACGACAAGCGGTGAATATCGTTGAGCGCCGCCCGCCATGGCGCGAGGATTACGGCCCGGAGTGGTCGCGGCTGCCGATCGCGCGGCTGCGATACGTCGCTTCGAAGCGTCTATGGACCCTGTACTACCACCGGCACACGGGCCGCTGGGAGCGCTATCCGCTCCTCGGGCCATCTCGTCGCCTCGCTGACCTCCTGGACGAGCTCGCGGAAGATCCGATCTGCGTGTTCTGGGGCTAAGCAGTTCCGGCCGCGCGCGGTGCCATCCGTCGTCGCCGCGACTTCTGCTTGCCAGCCGCTGTGCGCGGAAGGAGAAGGCTCCGGGGCGCGCCTGCTGCGGCGACTTTGCTGAAGTCAGCCCAGGGCGGGTCGGGACCTACAGCTAGGAGCGTCGGTCCGTCGGGGGGAGGTCGTCGGGCAGCGGCACGTCCTGGGGACTTGCGCCTGTCTGGTCTTCCCACGCGTGAAACACCTCAGCGTCGCGCCCCTCGTGCTCTGTGGCACCGCCCAAAGCGATGAGCAGCACCCGGTCGGGACCGTAGTTGATGAGCTGGCGCCGCACCTCGGGCGCAACCCGCATCAACTCGCCGCGACCGACCGTAGTCTCATCACCCTCGATCAACACCGTCAGTGCCCCCTCGAGGACCAGGTAGACCTCCTCCTGGCGCCGATGGCGATGAACGCGCATTCGCTGTCCCGGCTGCAGGATCATCTGGTTGATCCCAAATGTGGTGACACCCAGCGCACGCCGCAACGACAGGAACCGCTCGCCGTGAGCGGGGTCAAGGGCGGTGAGGCTCGTTCCCTTTTTCATGGCGAGGATCATCGCACGGTGGTAACGCCCCCGCGTCACAGCGGTGAGAGCGTGCCCGGCTGACGGGTTTGGCTAGTACGGGTGGTGCGTCGATAGGTGAGCGCAGCTCGCAGCCCTGGAGCTGGCTCGCCAATTCGCTGCTGCGCCGGGCCGGCTGAGGTGCTCATCTTCACTTCACACCCATCGCGCTGAGGCTCAATGACAACTCCTGGTCGGGCTGGTGACCGCGGCGAGATCGGCGTTCATCGCCAATTCATCGCCAATTCATCGCCGGTTGATCGCCGGGATCGGCTTCGGGTTCACGATCCCGGCCATCATCGGGACGGCAACCATGACCTGCCTCCCCAGATGAGCGCCGCCGGCAGCGCCGTGATCAACAGCGGCCAGCAAGTGGGAGGCGTATTCGGCACCGCCATCCTCGTCGTGATCCTCGGCAACGAGCGCTGGGTTCTTCGCTGCGTGTTGTCGCCTGGCAGGCTGGCGGGATGGGTGTGATCTACGAGGTGTTAGTAGGGCTGTTGGTGCTCCGGAGCCGGCGGGACCGGGAGCCGTTCGGCGAAGCGGAACAGCAGGCTCGCGCGACCGACAGCAGCGACGGATGACACGCGTCCACCTGGTCCGCCACGGCCGCACGGCCTCGAACCGCGAGCGCCGGACGATGGGTTGGCTTGATGAGGGCATCGAGCCGGGATGGGTGCGGGCCGCCGCGGCGGTCGCCGACGTCCTTGTTCAGGAGCCGGTCGACTGGCTTGTGTCGAGCCCGCTCGCTCGTGCCGTGCAGACGGCGGCACCCCTCGCGGCGCTGCTCAGCCGTCAGCCGATCGTCGACGACCGCTTCGGGGAGCTGCGGGTCGGGCACTGGGAGGGCTATACGGAGGACGAGATCGCCGAGCGGTGGCCGGAGCATTGGCAGCGATGGCGGTCAGAGCCCCACGCCCTCGAGGTGGAAGGGCGAGAGACCCTGGCCGAACTGAACGCCCGCGTCGCCGGCGCGCTCGACGAGCTGTTCGCCGACCTAGTCGACGGCCGCGTGGCCGTCGTGTTCACCCACGACGCCGTCGTGCGCGCCGCCGTTGCCTGGGCGCTCGGCACCGGCCCGGAGATCTATCGGCACGTCGAGGTCGCTAACTGCTCGATCA
>JALYTU010000299.1 GCA_030854125.1 Actinomycetota bacterium
AGACAGGCGTCCGGCTCCGCCGCCGACAAGCTCCGCAGCACGCTGCTCGATCTCGACGCGCCGCTGCGAGAAGTGACGCAGCACAGCAGGGGGGACACCGTCGATCTCAAACAGACCGCGACTCGCTCGGGACCATGACACCCACGGCAGCCGCTCGCGCACCTCAGCTCGGAGCGCCGCCCGGTACACCGCGCCGGCGGCGGACTTGTGCTCAAACAGCGCGTGCGCGTCAAGCGCCGTGAACTTCCCGCCCGCGCGGGTGAGGTTCGCGACGACGACGTGCGTGTGCAGCTGCGGGTCCGCGGCGCGGGAGAGCCGGTGCCTGTACGCCGCCGCGATCAACCCCTCGCCCCGGATCCGCTCCACGCCGCCGCGACCACGGCGCGTGAAGCACGCCTCACGCTCCACGTACCCGATCGCCTCGGCGACCGCACGCTCGTGCGCCTCGACGAGCGCATCCGAGACGGCGCCACCCGCCACCGCGAACAACACGGACACGCTTTTCGGGGCCGAGAACGTCAGATCGATCGCCGCCACCTTCGAGCTGCCGGTCATCGCTCGCAGCACGCTGCCGTCAACGGGATGGTCACCGCGCATCAACGCCATGAACCCTGCCCGCTCGACGCGCTCGCCGGCATCCAGGCCGATCCCGGCCGCGCCGGCGCCGAGCCAGACGCCGGGGGCCTCGCCGCGTCCCGCGTAGTAATCCTCAGCCCCGGCGGCGACCTGGCGCTCGTAGTACTCCAACTGTGCCGGCGAGGCACCGAGCTTGCCGATGGTCAGCACGCCGGCGCCCGACCCCGACGCATACACAAAACGGACACATCAATCTGAGAAACGCCGCTCATGGCCGATCCGGGACCTCATCCCAGAACACCAGCATTTGCAGGTCATTCGTGGTCGCCGGTGGTCGCGGCTTGCCGTCCGAAAACCCCTCAGCGGTCGATGGTAAGGAAGGGGTCATCGGTTCGAGTCCGATAGAGGGCTTTACGAAGCGGGTCGGTGGCGGTGGCATCTCAACCGAGGCACCTCGGGCGCACGTCGCGGCCGCGTTGAGAAGCCGCGCCCGACGACCTGCCCGCCGGCGCTCAACGACCGCCAACAGGGCATTGAGTCACGGTTTTAGCGGCCGGTTGTGAGCAGCGTTATGGTTCTCACGCCGACCGCTGATGCCGACCGCCGAGGAGAGAGATGAAGACCGGCTTGTGCATGCTGCTGTGGACGACTCGCGTCGACGCGTCGCATCTGGGCCTGCTCAAGGACATCAAGCGGACCGGATATGACGGCGTCGAGATCCCGGTGTTCGAAGGCGAGCCCCAGGACTATGCCCAGCTGGGCCGGATGCTCGATGAGATCGGACTCGAGCGCACGGCGATCACGGTGATCCCGACCGCGGAGACCAATCCGCTGGCCGAGGATCCGGAGGTGCGCCGAGCCGCCGTCGCCTACCTCAACCATGCCGTCGACTGCGCCCACGCGCTCGGCGCCGACCAGCTGGCCGGCCCCCTGCAGCAAACGCTGGGCCATTTCTCCGGGGCTGCCCCCACCAGCGCCGAGCGAGACCGGGCCCGCAAAGTTCACGTCGCCGCCGGCGACTACGCCGCCGAGCACGGCGTCCGCCTGGTGCTGGAGGCCGTCAACCGGTTCGAGAGCTACTTTGCCAACACGATGCACGACCTGGCCGCGTACCTCGACACCGTCGCTCATCCGGCTGTGACGGGGATGTACGACACCTTCCACGCCAACATCGAGGAGCTCGATCCCGTTGCGGCCATCTCCGAGAGCTCCCGGCACATCTCCTACGTCCACGTGTCCGAGAACGACCGCGGAGTCCCCGGTCGCGGCCACGTTCCCTGGGCTGAGACCTTCTCCGCACTCAAGCGCAGCGGCTACGACGGCTGGTTGACGATCGAGGCATTCGGACGGGGGCTCCCGGAGCTGGCCGCGGCCACCTGCATCTGGCGAGACCTGTCGGAGAGCCCGGAGGCGGTTTACCGCGATGGCTTCTCACACATCCAGGACGGCTGGGCCCGGGCCTGACATGGCGCTACTCAGCGGCGGCCGCATCCGCCACTCGGTTGTGTTCACGCTCATGCATCCGGCGGACTCCCAGCGCGAACGGGAGTTTCTGGAGGCGACCGCCGCGCTGGCCGAGATCGGGGGGGTCGAGGCGTTCGAGCTGATGGCGGAAACCAGCCCCAAGAACGGGTTCCGGTTCGCGCTGACGATGGAGTTCGCGGGCGACGACGCCTACCAGGCCTATAACCAGAGCCCGGCCCACGTGGCTTTCGTCAGCTCGCGCTGGGACTTCGAGGTCAGCGACTTCCTGGAGATCGACACGGTGGCGCTGCCTGGGACCGGAGCCGGGGTGTGAGCACGTTGACAACCCGTCGGACCCTGCACTAGGGTCGCGGCCGTCGGCAGCCGGCACCGGAGAGAGGGAGATATGGCCAGAGCGATTGCGTTGTTCACTGGACAGTGGGCCGACATGACCCTGGAGGAGCTGGCCGGCAAATCCTCCTCGTGGGGGTACGACGGGCTGGAGCTGGCCTGCTGGGGAGATCACTTCGAGGTCGACCGGGCGCTGGCCGAACCCGAATACGTCAGCGGCCGCCATGAGCTGCTGGAGCGCCACGGGCTCGGCTGCTGGGCTCTCGGCGCTCACCTGGTCGGACAGGCGGTATGCGATCCGATCGACGACCGCCACCGCGGCGTGCTGCCCGCGGAGGTCTGGGGCGATGGAGAACCTGAGGGCGTGCGCACCCGCGCCGCCGACCGCCTCAAGGACACCGCCCGGGCGGCGGCGAAGTTCGGGGTGCAAGTGGTGACCGGGTTCACCGGCTCGCCGATCTGGCACATGCTTTACTCGTTCCCGCCCAACGACTGGGCGGCGGTCGAGAGGGGGTACGAGCAGTTCGCCGAGCGCTGGGCTCCGATCATCGACGTCTTCGATGCCGAGGGGGTCCGCTTCGCGCTCGAAGTCCACCCGACCGAGATCGCGTACGACTTCGTGACCACGCGCAAGATGCTGGCGGCAATCGATCACCGCCCGGGCTTTGGGATCAATTTGGATCCCAGCCACTTCATCCCCCAGTTCCTGGATCCGGCCACGTTCGCCGCCGAATTCTCCGATCGGATCTACAACGTGCACGTCAAGGACTCCCAGGTGACGCTTGACGGGCGGCGGTCGATCCTCGGCTCGCACATCGACTTCGGCGAAGCCGAGCGGGGCTGGAGGTTCGTCTCACCCGGTCACGGCGACGTGGACTTCGAGGCTCTGTTCCGGATGCTCAACCAGATCGGCTATCAGGGACCGCTGGCCGTCGAGTGGGAGGACTCCGGGATGGAGCGCGAATGGGGCGCCCGGGATTCGCTCGCCTTCATCAAGCGGACGGACTTCCCCGCCTCGGGGCTGGTCTTCGACGCCGCCTTTCAGGGCTCGGCGTGAGCGAAGGATTTCTGACCGCCAGCCAGGGAGCGTCGGGCGCGCGCGAGATCCCTCACCTCGGCATCGGGATGCTCGGCTACGCGTTCATGGGCAAAGCCCACTCCAACGCCTACCGGACACTCTCCTACATGACCTGGCCGCCCCCGATGCACCCCGACCTGGTGGCCATCGGCGGACGGGACGAAGTCGCGGTCAGCGCGGCGGCCCGGCGTTACGGCTATCAGCGCGCGGTCACCGACTGGCGGGAGATCGTGGCCGACGACCAGGTCGAGCTGTTCGACAACGTGGCCCCAAACCACCTTCACGGCGAGCCGACCATCGCCGCCGCCGAGGCCGGCAAGCACGTGATCTGCGAAAAACCCCTCGGCCGCAGCGCGGATGAGGCCCGGGAGATCTGGCAGCGCGTGAAGGCCACCGGCGTGGCCCACATGTGCGCCTTCAACTACCGCTTCGTGCCGGCGGTGCGCCTGGCCCGCGAGATGATCGAGGCGGGAGAGATCGGTGAGATCTATCACTTCCGCGGTAGCTACCTGCAGGAATGGATCGCCGACCCGGAAACCCCGATCAACTGGCGTCTACAGGCCGAAGACGCCGGCTCGGGGGCGCTCGGGGACCTCGGCGCCCATGTGTTCGACCTGGCCCGCTACCTGGTCGGAGAGATCACCGAGGTGAGCGCGCGGACGGCCACGTTCATCAAGGACCGGCCGGGCGGCAGCGTCAGCGTCGATGACGCGTTCGAATCGGTGATCGAGTTCGAGTCGGGCGCGGTCGGGACGGTGGAGGCCTCGCGGTTCTGCCTCGGGCGCAAGAACGCCCTGACCTGGGAGATCAACGGCTCCAGAGGCTCGATGCGATTCGACCTCGAGCGCCTGAACGAACTCCAGGTCCACCTGGCCGGGTCCTCTCCAGAGCATCGCGCCCAGGGGTTCCGCACCGTCCTGGTGTCCGAGGCCGATCACCCGTTCTGGGAGCACTGGTGGCCGCAGGGCCACATGATCGGCTGGGAGCACACGTTTATCCATGAGCTCCACCACCTCCTGCAGGCGATCCGCACCGGCGGTGAGGTGCGACCCCACGGCGCCGACTTCGAGGACGGCTACCGGGCCGCCGAGATCTGTGACGCGGTGCTGCGCTCGTCCGCGTCCGGGGCGCGCGAGAATGTGTCCTACCGGACCTGAGCCAGCCCTGGCGCCCGAGCCGACCCGTCCCCTG